>JAJRXN010000127.1 GCA_024276295.1 Acidobacteriota bacterium | reverse complement strand
GCATCTCGGCCACGGCCCGCGTGCCCGGCGAGGCCGGCAGCGCCCGCTCGTCGAGCCGGATTCCGACCGGCCGGCCCTCGACCAGCTCGCCGAGCACCGCCGCCGCCCCGCCCCGCGTCGGATCACGCATGAAGCGCACGCCGTCGGCCCGGACCAGCGCCGCCTCGACGAGCCGCTGGACCGGCGCGGTGTCGCTGACCGGACCTCCCTCGATCGCGATCCCCTCGCGGGCGGCCATCACCGCCATGCCGTGATCGCCGAGCGGACCGCTGACGAGCACACGGTCGCCCGGCCGGACGTGCGCCGGGTCGAGATCGAGCCCGGGGATCGCCTCGCCGAGGCCGGCCGTGTTGACGTACATCCCGTCGCACTGCCCGCGGCCGACGACCTTGGTGTCGCCGGTGGCGACGACGACACCCGACGCCTCGGCGGCGGCGCGCACCGCGTCGAGCACGCGCCCGAGCAGCGCGAGGTCGAGCCCCTCCTCGAGGATCAGCGCCAGCGAGAGGAACCGCGCACGCCCGCCGGCGACGGCGATGTCGTTGATCGTGCCGTGGACGGCGAGTTCGCCGATCGTCCCGCCGGGAAACTCCAGCGGCTGGACGACGAAGCTGTCGGTCGTGAACAGCAGGTCGCCGCCGCCGAGTCCCAGTCGGGCCGCATCGGGCAGCCCGGCGAGCGGGCCGTCACCGAAACGGGCGACGATCTCCCGCTCGATCAGTTCGCGCGACAGGCGGCCGCCGCCGCCGTGGGCGAGCTGGATGCGTCGTTCGGTCATCGCGCCCTCACGCCGTCCGGGCGTACTTGTAATACGCCGCACAGGTTCCCTCGGCGCTGACCATGCAGGCTCCGATCGGCCGCGCCGGAACGCACGAGCGCCCGAACAGCGCGCACTCCGGTGGGCGGATCTTCCCGCGCAGCACGTCACCGCACCGGCAGTGCGGGTTCGACTCGCCGGGACCGATCGTGATCCCGAACCGGCGCGCGGCGTCCCACGACGCGTGCTCCTCGCGCAGGCCGAGCCCGCTGCGCGGGATCGAGCCGAGCCCCCGCCAGTCGGCGTCGACCGGCTCGAGCCAGGCTGCGATCAGCTCCTGCGCGCGGCGGTTGCCTTCGGGGCGCACGACACGGCGGTACTGGTTGACCAGCTCGGCGCGCCGCGCGACCAGCAGTTCGAGCAGCCGGTCGATGCCGAGCAGGATGTCCAGCGGCTCGAAGCTTGCGATCACGCACGGCAGGCCGTGCCGCTCGACGACCGGCCGGTAGGCCTCGGCGCCGATGATCGCGCTGACGTGGGCCGGGCACAGGAAGCCGTCGATCGACAGCTCCGGGTCGGCGATCAGCGCCTCGAGCGCGGGGGGAACGAGCTTGAACGCCGTCAGCAGCGAGAGATTGCCGAGGCCCTCGCGGGCCGCCGTGCGGACCAGGCTGACGCCGGGCGCGACGGTCGTCTCGAAGCCGATCGCGAGGAACACGACCTGCCGGTCCGGCTCGCGCCGCGCCAGTTCGAGCGCGCCTTCGGGCGAGTAGCACACCTCGACCCGCGCTCCTTCGGAGCGCGCGCGGGCGAGCGTCGACCGGCTGCCAGGAACGCGCAGCATGTCGCCGAACGTGGCGATCGTCACGTCGCGGGCCGCCAGCTCGATCGCGGCGTCGACGTAGCCGGTCCCGGTGACGCAGACCGGGCAGCCCGGACCGCTGATCAGCTCGACCTGCGGCGGGAGCATCTCGCGGATGCCGAACCGTCCGACCGCCATCGTGTGACTGCCGCAGACCTCCATCAGCCGCACCGTGCGGCCGTCGGCCGCCAGCGCCTCGGCGTGCTCCTCGATCCGGCGGCGCAGGAACAGCGCGGCGTCGGGCTCCCGGAAGCCGTCGATGTACTTCACGGCCGCGGCCCCGCCTCGCCGCGGACCGCGCGGGCCATCTGCTCGAACAGCGCGAGCCGCGCCTCGGCTTCCTGCTCGTCGAGCCGCTCGATCGCGAAGCCGGCGTGGACGATCACGTACTCGCCGACCTGCGCGCCGTCGACCAGCGACAGGTTGACCTGGTAGCGGGCCCCTTCGAGTTCCGCGGTGCCGGACTCTTCTCCGGTGATCGCGACGAGCTTCATGGGGACGGCGAGGCACATGCTGCTGCTCCTCCCGCGATCAGCACCTGGCCGAGGGCGATGCCGCCGTCGTTCGGCGGAACCTCCCGCGGCAGGTCGACCGAAAAGCCGGCTTCGCCAAGCCGCTCGAGGGTCATGGCGGTCAGCAGGCGGTTCGCGAACACCCCGCCGGTCAGCAGGACCTGCGACGGCGCGCCGTGCTCGCCCGCATATCGTGCCATCGCCAGGCAGGCCGCGGCGACCCCCTCGTGGAGCGCGCGCGCCCAGCCGGCCGGATCGGGTCGCCGGGGCGCGAGTTCGAACAGCCGCACGAAGGCCGGGCGCCAGTCGACCTGCAGCAGGCCGCCCCGCTCGCGCAGCTCGAAGGGGACCGGCCCCGGCCCCCCCGAGCGGGCCCGTCCGGCCAGCACCTCGAGCCGGACCGGTGCCTGCGCCTCCCAGGTCACGGGCCGGGGGGCGACGCCGAGCGCCGCGGCGAAGGCGTCGAACAGGCGGCCGGCGGCGTGGGTCATCGGACAGCGGATCCGCCGCCGCACCTGGAGCGTCCAGACGCGCAGTTCCTCCGCAGAGCAGCCGAGCCGCGCGGCGTGGCGCTCGTCGACGGCGATCCCGGCGTCGACCCAGCGGGCGACGAGCTGGCGCACCGGCTCGCGGACCGCGGCGTCCCCTCCGGGCAGCGGCACCGGAGCGAACGTCGCCAGGCGCCGCCACGAGCCGTCCCGCGCCACCTCGATCGCCTCGGCGCCCCAGATCGCGCCGTCGGTCCCGAGGCCGGTGCCGTCGAACACCAGCGCGAGCGCCCGCTCGCGTCCGCTCTCGGCGAGCGCCGCCGCGGCGTGCGCCGCGTGGTGCTGGACCGGCACGACCGGCAGGCCGCGCCCGGCGGCGAGCCGCCGGCCGAGCCGCGTCGAGTGCATGTCGGGATGCAGGTCGACCGCGATCACCTCGGGCCGCCGGTCGAGAAACCGCGGCAGCCGCTCGACGACGATCTCGAGCCCGTCGAGCGCCTCGGGCGTCTCGAGATCGCCGACGTGGGGCGACAGGACGACCTCACGGCCGGAACCGACGGCGATCGCGCTCTTGACCTCCGCACCGAGTGCCAGCACGCAGCGTTCCAGCGGGCGGGCGAGCCGCAGCGCCTCCGGCGCGTAGCCGCGGGCGCGACGCCAGACCTGCGGGCGTCCCGCCTGCAGGGCAACCAGCGAATCGTCGCAGCGCAGACGGATCGGCCGGTCGTGGACCAGGAACGCGTCGGCGATGCCGTCGAGCCGTTCGAACGCCTCGCTCTCGTCGATCGCGATCGGCTCGGCGCGGCGGTTGCCGCTGGTCATCACCAGCGCCTCGAACGGCGGGAGCGGATCGTCGCCCACCGGAGCGAACAGCAGCAGGTGCAGCGGCGTGGTCGGCAGCATCGCGCCGAGTTCGCCGTTGTCCGGCGCCAGCAGGTCGACCGGCAGCGGGTCGTCGACCCCGGACCGCGGCGCGAGCAGCACGATCGGCGCGATCGACCCCTCGAGCAGTTCGCAGGCCGCCTCCGGCACGACGCAGAACCGCTCGAGCACCGCGCGCGACCGGAACATCACCGCCAGCGGCTTGTGCGGCCGCCTCTTGCGCTCGCGCAGCCGCGCGATCGCACCGCGGTCGCGCGCGTCGACGGCGAGCAGGAACCCGCCGAGTCCCTTGACGGCGACGATCGCTCCCCGGGACAGCAACGCCCGCGCCCGGCGGATCGCGGCGGCGCGCGTCGCGACCGTCCGGCCACCCTCGACCAGCGCGACCTGCGGGCCGCAGTCGGGACAGGCGATGCTCTCGGCGTGGAAGCGGCGCGAGGCCGGGTCCTCGTACTCGGCGCGGCAGGCGTCGCAGAGCACGAACGAGGCCAGCGCGGTCCGCTCGCGGTCGTACGGCATCGAGTCGACGACCGTGTAGCGCGGCCCGCAGTCGGTGCAGGTCGTGAACGGATAGCCGTGGTAGCGCGAGGCCGGATCGAACAGCTCCTCGCGGCAGCGCGGACAGGTGGCGAGGTCGGCCGGGATCGAGACCTTCTGCACGGCGTCGCGTTCGCTCTCGCGGATCTCGAACGGAAACGGCAGCGGCTCGCCGTCCCAGGCCCGCAGCGGGCCGCGGCGCAACCGCTCGAGCCGCGCGCGCGGCGGCAGGCGTTCCGGCAGCTCGGCGAGGAATCGCTCGAGCGCCTCGCGCTCGCCGCCGAGCACGATCCGGACCGTCCCCGAGCGGTTCTGGACCCAGCCGGCGAGGCCGGCGCAGGCCGCCAGCCGCTGGATCGTCGGACGGAAACCGACCCCCTGGAGGATCCCCTCGAGATCGACCGTCACGCCGTACGGATGCGCCATGCCGGGAGTATCGCCCGCCCGGCCGCGCCGCCGCGTCCCGGCTATCCGGCGGCCGGCGGGCCGAGCTGGGCGCGCAGCGCGTCGAGCAGCGCCGTGTGGTCGACCGGCTTCTGGAACACCCCAGCGAGCCCGAGGTCGTGGACGTCGATCGCGGCGCTCATCTGGTCGCCGATCGCCGTCAGCAGGTAGATCGGGACGGTCACTCCGAGCGCCCGGATCCGGCGGACCAGCGAGGCTCCGGAGTCGATCTCCTCCATCATCAGGTCGACGATGATCAGGTCCGGCCGGTGTTCGCGGACGGCCTTGAGTCCTTCCTCGGCGGTCTGCGCGGCGATCATCCGGTAGCCGTTCGCCTCGAGCAGCAGCCGCATCGTGTCGAGAAAGTCGGGGTCGTCGTCGACGTAGAGAATCGTCTTCCTGCCGTCGTTCATCGTGCACACTCTCCCGCCTCGATCGGCGGCCCTTCCGGTCCCTCGCGCGCCGCCCGCGCCAGCGTCTCTTCCGGCCGCCCGCCGGTCAGCGCGGCCTCGAGAAACGCCACCGCGCAGGCGAGGTTGCCGAGCGCCCGGGGCGAGATCCGTTCGCAGAACGCCTCGAACGTCTCGCCGCGGATGCCGACCTTCCAGGCCGGCGGCGTCGCGCCGAAGGTGCGGGCGGCGATCGCCATCACGCCTTCGGCGTCGAGCACGTGGCTGGTGAAGCCGAGACGCTCGCGCGGCCGGACCGGCCGGACGAAGTACGGCGCCGGACCGCTCCGGGCGGCATCGACGAAGATCACCGCCCGCGCCGCGGCGACGTCGACCGCATCCTCGATCGCCGGCTGGTAGTCCTGCTCGCACCGCACGCCGTCGAGCCGCAGCCGCGCCACCGCGTCGACGCAGGCCGGGCCCAGCCCGTCGTCACCGCGCCCCGGGTTGCCGTAGCCGATCACCAGCAGCGGCGCCGTCGCCGACATCAGCCCCTCGTCCTCCGGTCGAGCAGCCGCCCGTCGGCGTCCCGCAGCTCGACCGCCAGCGGCATCTGCCCGAGTGCGTGCGTCGCGCACGACAGGCACGGGTCGTAGGCACGGATCGCCACCTCGACGTGGTTGAGCAGCCCCTCGGTGATCCGGTCCCGGCCGGAGAGGTGCTGCTCGGCGACCTGCCGGACGGCCCGGTTCATGGGCTCGTTGTTGCTCGTCGTCGAGACGATCAGGTTGGCCATCGTGACCTGGTCGTTTTCGTCGACGCGGTAATGATGGAACAGCGTCCCGCGCGGCGCCTCGATCACGCCGACCGCCTCCTCGCGGCGCGTCCCGGAGCGCAGCAGCTCGTCGCCGGTGATGTCCGGATCGAGCAGCAGCTCGTGGATCGCCTCCACCGCGTGGAGCACCTCGATCATCCGCGCCCAGTGGTAGGCCATCGTGACCTGGCACGGCGGATCGCCGAGCGCGGCGAAGAACGCGCGCCGGGCCGCCTCCGCCCGCGGCGTCGTGATCCGCTCGCAGACGTTGAGCCGCGCCAGCGGTCCGACGCGGTACCAACCGCGCTCCGGGCCGAGGCTGCGGATGAACGGGAACTTCATGTACGACCAGCTCCGGACCTCCTCGGCGAGCACCTCGGCGTAGCGATCGTTCTCGAGCCGGTCGAAGATCACCTGCCCCGTCTCGTCGACCGCCCGCAGCAGGCCGTCGTACAGCTCGAGCGCGCCGTCGGCCCGGACCAGTCCGAGATGGCTCGAGGTGAACGAGCCGAAATCCGCGATCTGCTCGAGGTTGTCCAGCGTGTAGTCGCGCGCCACGCCGACCGCCGCCTCGGCCCAGTCGGTCATCCGCTCGACGTCGGCCAGCAGCGCGTCGCGTTCGGCGGCCGACAGACTCTTGTTGACGCCGCCCGGCACGGCGACGATGGCGTGGACCCGCTTGCCCCCGGTGGCGCGGATCACCTCCTGGCCGTACTTGCGCATCAGCACGCCCTGGCGGGCGAGTTCGGGGTGCTTCTGCGCCACGCCGAGCACGTTGCGCACCGCCGGATCGGCATCGAAGCCGAACAGCAGGTCGGGCGAGGCGAGGTGGAAGAAGTGCAGCGCGTGGGACTGGAAGATCTGCCCCATGTGCATCAGCCGGCGGATCTTCTCGGCGGTCGGCGTCAGGCGCTCGACGCCGGCGATCAGGTCCATCGCCTTCGAGGCCGCCAGGTGGTGGCTGACGGGGCAGATCCCGCACAGCCGCTGGACGAGCACCGGGACCTCCCAGTACGGACGCCCCTGGACGAAGCGCTCGAACCCGCGGAACTCGACGATGTGCAGCCGGGCCTCGCGCACCCGGTGCCGCTCGTCGAGCAGGATCGTGACCTTGCCGTGTCCTTCGACCCGGGTCACCGGCTCGATGACGATGCGTCGCGACGATTCGGTCATCTGGTCCTCTCCCGCCGTCAGTCGTACTTGATCAGTTCGTACGGCAGTTCGAGCGGCCGCCCCTCGAGCAGCGCCACCAGCGTCTGCCACAGCGCCTCGGCCGACGGCGGGCAGCCCGGAAGGAAGTAGTCGATCCTGACGACCTCGTGTGCCGGATAGACCTTGTCGAGCAGCAGCGGCAGCTCCGGATCGTCCGGAATCCTTCCGCCAGGGTTGTGCACCGTCGGACCGCCGACGTAGGCCTCCGCGAGGCACTCGGCCAGCGGGATGTCGTTGCGCAGCGCCGGCACGCCGCCGGCGGTGGCGCAGTCGCCGATCGAGACCAGAATCTCGCAGTGGCGCCTGAATTCGCGCAGCGTGGCGACGTTCTCCTCGTTGCAGCAGCCGCCCTCGATCAGGCCGATGTCCACGCGGCGGTCGAATCTCTTCTTGTCGACGATCGGCGAGCGGGCGAACTCGACCAGCTCGGCGAGTTCGAAGATCCGCTCGTCGATGTCGAGCAGCGACATGTGACAGCCGAAGCAGCCGGCCAGCGAACAGGTCGCCACTCTCGGTCGCGTGTGCTTGCCGGCCATCAGCGGTCCTCCTGCGCCTCGCCGCAGGGCGCGTCGATGTCGCCGCCGATCGGCTCGTGGTCGTACCGGCGGCGGCCGTACGGCGTGCGGTACGCGGTGCCCTTGCGCAGCAGCGCACCGACCGGGCAGACCTCCGCGATCGTGTCGTCCCCGGTGGCGTCCGTCCCGGCCAGCCCCCGCGGGCCGTCGGCCTCGATCCGGCGCCGGAGTCCGCGCCCGGCGAAACCGAGCGCGGACTTACCGTCGAGTTCGGCCGACGCGCGCACGCAGCGGCCGCAGAGCACGCAGCGGTCGTGGTCGAGCAGCAGTTCGGGGTGACCGGCGTCGATCGGCCGCTCGGGGAACATGTACGGGAACCGCGGATGCGTGATGCCGAAGCGGTAGGCCAGCGCCTGGAGTTCGCAGTCGCCGCTCTTCTCGCAGACCATGCAGAAGTGATTGCCCTCGACGAACAGCATCTCGATGATCGTGCGGCGGATCTCCAGCACCCGGTCGCTGTCGTTCTCGATCACCATCCCCGGCTGGACCGGCTGCACGCAGGCCGCGGTGGCCCGGCCGCCGACCAGGCAGGTGCAGACCCGGCAGCTCCCGTAGACCGAGAGCTTCGGGTGCGCGCAGAGGCGCGGGACGTACACGCCGGCGTCCTGGCACGCCTCGAGAATCGTCTGGCCGGCACGCGCCTCGATCCGGCGCCCGTCGACGGTGATCGTCAGCCGCCCGTTCATCGCCGTTCCTCCTCGCGGGGCGGGAAGACCTCCGAGCGCCGTCCAGTCAGCATCTCGGCCGGTCGCAGCGCCGCCTGCACGTCGAAGGTCGGCAGCAGGCCGGGCTCCGAGCGGGCGTGCAGGTGCCGGCGCCAGTGGTCGGGAAACGCGTCCATCGCCGAGAGCACCGGGTTGGGCGAACTCTGGCCGAGCCCACAGCGGCTGGCCATGCCGACCGTCGTGGCCAGCGCCCGGAGCTGCTCGAGGTCGCTCTCCCCGGCCAGCCCGGCCCGGACGCGACGCACCGCGTCGTGCATCAGCACGTTGCCGACGCGGCACGGCGTGCAGACCCCGCAGCTCTCGTCGACGAAGAACTCGAGGAACCGCTCGACGATCCACAGTGGATCGCGCTGCGGGCCGAAGACCATCACCGAACCGCCGGTCGCCAGGTCCTCGTAGCCCAGGCGACGCTCGCGGGCGCCTTCCGCGGCGACCAGCCGGCCGGACGGTCCGCCGACCTGGACCGCGGCGGCCTCGTCCGCGCCGGCGAGATCGAGCAGCTCGCCGAGCGTCGTGCCGAACGGGAGTTCGTAGACGCCGGGAACGTGGCAGTCGCCCGAGACGCTGAACAGCTTCGTGCCGGCGCTCTCCGGCGTGCCGAAACCGGCGAACCAGGCCGCGCCCCGCTCGATGATCCGTGCCGCACAGCAGAACGTCTCGACGTTGTTGACCGAGGTCGGACGACCGAGGTACCCGTGCTGGGCGGGAAACGGCGGCCGGGCCTTCGCGTCGCCGCGCTTGCCCTCGCAGGAGGCGATCAGCGCCGTCTCCTCGCCGCAGACGTAGGCGCCCGCCCCGAGCTGGATCCGCACGTCGAAGTCGAACCCCTCGCGTCCGAGGATCGACCGGCCGAGCAGGCCGTCACGGCGCCGGGCCTCGAGCACCTGCTCGAGAAACGCCTCCAGGTAGGCGTACTCGCCGCGCAGGTAGAGGATTCCTTCCTGCGCACCGATCGCCCAGGCACCGATGGTCATCCCCTCGAGCACGAGGTCCGGATGCTCGGTGAGGATCACCCGGTCCTTGAACGTCCCCGGCTCCCCCTCGTCGGCGTTGCAGATCAACACCTTCCGGTCGCCGGCCGCGGCGCGGGTGAATTCCCACTTCATGCCGGTCGGAAAGCCCGCGCCGCCGCGCCCGCGCAGCCGCGCCGTCTTGATCTCGCGGATCACCTCCGCCGGCGTCATTCGCAGCGCGCGCGCCAGCGCCGCCCCGCGCTCGAGGTCGGCCAGCACGACCGGCCCGGCCCGGCGCACGTTGTTCTCGACCATCGCCCGGACCGCCGGGTGGGCGTTGTTGCCGTCGCCGTAGGTCCGGACGAAGCGGTGCGGATCCTCGTGCTCGCGCAGTTCGCCGACCATCTGGCGCGCCACGTCGCGCGAGAGCCGCGTGACGACGACGTCGTTGACCAGCGCCGCCGGCGCCTGGTCCGACATGCCGATGCACGGGGTCCACAGCAGCGTGAACAGGCCGTCCGGCGTCGTCTCTCCGAACGGGACACCCAGCTCCTCGACCAGGGCCTCGGCCACGCGCTCGACGCCGTGCATCCGGTCGACGACGTCGCCGCAGAGCCGGATGACGATCCGCCCCTGCGGCCTGTTAGAGAAGAACGCGTAGAAACCGACGACGCCGGCGACGTCCGGCCGCGGCGCACCGGTCTCGCGCGCGATCAGGTCGACCGCCTCGTCGGGGACGTGACCGAGCCGCTGCTGGACCCCGCGGACGATGTCGAGCATCCGCGTCGGATCGCGCCCGCAGGCGTGACAGGCCCGCTCCACGGCGTGCCGGATGAGGGGATTGACAGCCATCGACCACCCCCGGGGCGAAGGGCCGAAACCGCGCCGACGCCTCGCCCGGAACGAACTCCGCTGCCGACCGGCGGCGCGCCGCACCGAGCGTGCGCCGCGCCCCTTACGTACAGATTATATCGTCGCGTTTGAAAAGACGAGCCGCCCGGAACGAAAAGCGGACGGCCTTTCGCCGAACGTCGTTCGGTCCGGGCCACCGGTGACCGAACGCCGGCGCCGCGGCGGCCCGGCTCAGCGCACCGGCTCGCGGACCAGCGGATGCGTCAGGCAGTGCGGGCCGCCGCGCGCCCGCGCCACCTCGTGACTCGGCAGCAGGATCGCCACCCGGCCGGCCGTCTCCAGGTCGATCTCGCGGCGGCCGAGCAGCAGGTCGTCGGCGGAGACCACGTCGAAACCGCGGCGGTCGAGCTGCTCGATGGTCCGCAGGTTGCGGTCGTAGAGCAGGATCACGCCGGGCGCCACGGCCAGGCTGTTGGCACCGTCGGTCCACTGCTCGCGCTGCTGGGCGATCAGGTCGTCGCCCCCGCAGGGGATCGGCTCGAACGGCAGCCCGTGCCGGGCCAGCGTCTCGAGCAGGCCGCCCCGGCTGCGCGGCCGCGGACGCGCCTCGTCGAGATCGTATTCGTAGACCTCCGCGCGCTCGGGCCCGCCACCGAGCAGCACCGGCGGATACGCGATGCAGGCGTCGTGGTCGACCGGCGTGAAGATCGTGTCGAGGTGCATGTAGGCCCGCCGGCGCGGGATCCGCACCACGACCAGCCAGCGCGGGCGGCGTTCCCGGAGGCGCAGCGTCCGGACCATCAGCTCGATCGCGCTGCGGTTGGTGCGCATCGAATGGCCGACGACCAGCACCTCCTCCGAGAGGATCTCCACGTCGCCCCCCTCGAGCGAGGGCCGCTGGATGCCGAACAGCAGCGGGTTGTGCGACGGATCGAGCGGCTCGAACCAGACCGGCACGCGCCCCAGCTCCGGGTGGTGCTCGAAGATCGTCCGGGCCAGCAGCGCCTCGCGGTAGCGCGCCGGCGTGGCCATCGCCGCGAACATCACCCCGTCGCCGATCACGACCTGCGGATCGCGCTGGAAGCAGGCGTTCGGCAGCGGCGGGATCACGAACAGGTCCTCGACGTCGATCCCCTGCCCGTCGGCGTCGGTCCGGACGCCCTCGATCAGCTTGGCCGCCAGTGCGGCCGGCGCCTCGCACCGCAGGTCCTCGGCGATGCCCGGCGGCAGGTCGACGGCGAGGATCTCGAGCAGCCAGTCGCGGGCCGCCGGCACAGCGAGGGCCTCCGCGAGCAGGTCCCGCGCATCGACGGTCTCCACGCCGAGCAGGCCGAAGATGCGGCGCAGGCGGCGGTGCTCCTCGCGGGCCCGGTCGCCGAACAGGATGTCGTCGAACAGCAGCTCGTCCATCATCGCCGGCACCATCACGTCGACTTCGGTGCCGGGCTCGTGGACGAGCACCTTCCTGAGGCGTCCGATCTCGGAGGTCACCTCGAGCATCGCGGCTCCCGCCACGGGCCGGTCATCCGCATCCGCCGGCCTGCGCTCAGCGGCACGTCAGCTCGAGCTTGGCACGGCGGTTCCGGGCATGCTCGGCCTCGGTGCGCGCCCCGGGGATCACCGGATCCTCCTCACCACGGCTGACCGTGCGGATCGGGATCGAGACGCCGGCGGCGACCAGCGCCGCGCGCACCGCATCGGCGCGGCGGGCTCCGAGCGCCAGGTTGTACTCGATCGTGCCCCGCTCGTCGCAGTGCCCCTCGACCAGCAGCCCGGCCGCCTCGTCGGCCGCCTGCTCGAGCCGGCCGGCGATGCCGTGCAGCCAGGCCGCGGCGTCGGGACGGATCTCCGAGCTGTCGAAGTCGAAATGCACGCGCGTTTCCGCGGCCAGTTCCCGGGCGAGCTGCTCGCAGGCGCCGAGCTTCGGTTCCGGCTCGACGACCAGCAGCACCGCGGTCGCCGTGCGCTGGACCGACTGACCGCCCGGCCCCCCCTCGAGGAACCCGGTCACCCGGTAGCTTCCGGCCGAAAGCGACGCCGTCTGGTCGAAGGTCGTCTCGTAGCGTCCTTCACCCGCCGCCGCGAGGTCGATGCTGCGGGTCGTGCCCGCCGCCTCGCCGTCACGGCCCGTCAGTTCGACGCGCGCCCTGCGGCCGGTCGTCCCCTCGAGCAGGAACCGCACCGGCCGGCCCTTTTCGACCCGCGTCGGCGTGACGATCAGCTAGCTGATCCGGTCCGGAGCCGGCGCGGGCGCCTCGGTCTTCCGCTCGACGGGCGGTGCCGGTTCGACCGCCGCCTTGCGGGCCGAACATCCGCTCGCGACGAAGGCCAGCAGAACGACGGTGAAGAAGGAAACGGCGACGAGCCGACCCGAGAGACTCATGATGGCATCCTCGTGGCGGGCGACCGGAGCGGTCCCGCCAGGCCCGTGCATGATCGGCAGCCGCTCTCCGGCTGTCAACTTGCGGCGCCCTGCTACGCCTCGCCGCCGGCCGGGAGCGACTCGATCCACGCCAGCGCCTCGCGGTTCGAGCGCACGACGACGTCCGCCGGCACGCCGGCCGCGGCGAGCCGGTCCTCGCGGTCGAGGGCGACGACGCGCAGTCCCGCGTCGCGCGCCGCACGGCAGCCCGGCTCCGAGTCCTCGACGGCGACCGCCGCGGCCGGATCGACGCGCAGTGCCGCGCAGGCGCGGCGGTAGACCTCCGGATCCGGCTTGCGGCGCGTGACGTCCTCGAGCGCGAGCACGGCGTCGAACGCGTCCCGCAGGCCGAGCCCCGCGAGCGCCGCCTCGGCACCCGCGCGGTTCGAACTGGTGGCGAGCGCGAGCCGCAGGCCCCGCCGCCGCAGCCCGCGGACGAGGTCCTCCGCTCCGGGGACCGGGCGCACGGCACGCGCCAGCCCGGCGTAGATCCGGCCCTGGTGCGCCGCGATCCGCTCGATCCGCCCCGCGGCCTCGGGATGCCGCCGCACGAGGTCGGCGAGGTAGTCGCGCGGATGCCGGCCGACGATCAGCGCGGCGTCGGCGTCGTCGAGCGCGATGCCGTGCGCCGCGAACGCCCGCCGCGCCGCCTCGACGTTGATCCCCTCGCTGTCGACCAGCACGCCGTCGAGATCGAGCACCGCGGCGGAGAGCGGATGCTGCCGCCCGCTCATCGACCGGCGCCCGTCACGCCGTGCGGTCGCGGTGCTCGTCGATCAGCCGGTCGACGACATCAGGATCGGCGAGCGTGCTGGTGTCGCCGAGCCCCTCGTACTCGCCGGCCGCGATCCTGCGCAGGATGCGCCGCATGATCTTCCCGCTGCGCGTCTTCGGCAGGCCGGCGGCGACGTGGATCACGTCCGGCACCGCGAAGCCGCCGATCGCCTGGCGGACCTGCTGCTTGAGCGCGCCGGCGATCGACTCGACGGTCTCGCCGCGGGCATCCTGGCCGAGCACGACGTAGGCGTAGATCCCCTGGCCCTTGATCTCGTGCGGAAAGCCGACGACCGCCGCCTCGGCGACCGCCTCGTGCGCGACGAGCGCCGACTCGACCTCCGCCGTGCCGAGCCGGTGGCCGGAGACGTTGAGCACGTCGTCGATCCGGCCGGTGATCCAGTAGTAGCCGTCCTCGTCGCGCCGGCAGCCGTCGCCGGTGAAGTAGTAGCCGGGATAGGTGGCGAAGTACGTCTCCCGGAACCGTTGATGATCGCCCCACACCGTGCGCGCCTGGCCCGGCCACGGCGCCGCCAGGCACAGCGCCCCCTCGACGCCGTTGCCCTCGAGCACCTTCCCGTCGGCGTCGAGCAGCACCGGCCGGATGCCGAAGAACGGCAACGTCGCCGAGCCGGGCTTCATCGGCGTGACGCCCGGCAGCGGCGTGATCAGGATCCCGCCGGTCTCGGTCTGCCACCAGGTGTCGACGACCGCGCAGCGCCCTTCGCCGACGACGTCGTGATACCAGCGCCAGACCTCGGGGTTGATCGGCTCGCCGACCGTGCCCAGCACCCGCAGGCTCGTCCGCTTGTAACGCCGGACGAACTCGTCGCCGGCGCGGGCGATCGCGCGCAGCGCCGTCGGCGCGGTGTAGAAGATCTCGATGCCGAGGTCGTCGACCATCCGCCAGTACCGGCCGGCGTCGGGATACGTCGGCGTCGACTCGAACATCACCGTCGTCGCGCCGTTGGCCAGCGGCCCGTAGACGATGTAGGTGTGGCCGGTGATCCAGCCGACGTCGGCCGCGCAGCAGTAGATCTGCCCCGGGTGGTAGTCGAACACGTACCGGTGCGTGACCGCCGCGTAGACGAGGTAGCCGCCGGTGGTGTGCAGCACCCCCTTCGGCTTGCCGGTGCTGCCCGACGTGTAGAGGATGAACAGCGGGTCCTCGGCGCCCATCCACTCGACGGTGCAGGTCGAACGCTGGCG
>JAJRXN010000126.1 GCA_024276295.1 Acidobacteriota bacterium | reverse complement strand
GGTCCAGTTCGAGAGCGGAAAGACGCGGAACGACTCGCCCTTGCCGAGCCGCGTGTTGTAGATGTTCCACAGCTCGGGGCGTTGGCCCTTCGGATCCCACTGCATGTGGCGGTCACGGAACGACAGCACGCGCTCCTTGGCGCGCGACTTCTCCTCGTCGCGCCGCGCGCCGCCGAACGCGGCGTCGAAGCCGTGGTGCCGCAGCGCCTGGACCAGCCCTTGGGTCTTGAGCAGGTCGGCGCACGTCGCGCAGTCCCAGTTCTCGGGCGGGCCGATCCGGCGCAGCGCGTCCTCGTTCTTCCAGACGATCAGCTCGGCGCCGAGCGACTTCGGGTAGCTGTCGCGGAAGGCGTACATCTCGGGGAACTTGAACGTCGTGTCGACATGCAGCAGCGGAAACGGGATCGGGCCCGGGGCGAACGCCTTCTGCGCCAGGCGCAGCATCACCGCCGAGTCCTTGCCGACCGAGTACAGCATCACGGGCTTCTCGCACTCGGCGACGACTTCGCGAATGATGTGGATGCTCTCGGCCTCGAGGGTGTCGAGGTGCGACAGGCGGTAGGAATTCACCGGCGGGTCCTCGTCACGCGGTCGCCGCCCGCGGTGTCGGGCGGCACGAACCCGCGCTCGCGCAGGGCGTGCAGCAGGTGCTCGACGCTCTCCTCGGGAGTCATCGTCGAGGTGTCGATCCGCACTTCGGGGCTCTCGGGGGGTTCGTAGGGCGCCTGGACGCCGGTGAAGTCGGACAGCTCGCCGGCGCGGGCCTTGCGATAGAGGCCCTTCGGGTCGCGTTCTTCGCAGACCTCGACGGGGACGTCGAGGAACACCTCGACGAACCGCCCGGCGGGTGCCGCGCGCCGGGCGCACCGGCGGCCCTCGCGGTACGGCGAGATGAACGCGGCGATCGCCACCAGGCCGGCGTCGGCGAGCAGGCCGGCGACGTGGCCGATGCGGCGGATGTTCTCGGCACGGTCCTCGGGGCTGAAGCCGAGGTCGGCGTTGAGGCCCTGGCGCAGGTTGTCACCGTCGAGCACGTAGGCGAGCTGGCCGGAGTCGACCAGCCGCCGTTCGAGCAGGCGGGAGATCGTGCTCTTTCCGGACCCGGACAGGCCGGTAAGCCACACGACGCAGCCCTGCTGCCCGAGCAGCCGTTCGCGTTGTTCCGGGGTGACCCGGGAACTCTCCCACGTCAGGTACCGGGATCTCGGTTCGTCCACGTCCCCGTCCTCGTCGCCGGTCCGGCGAGCGCCACAGATACGACGCCCGCGCCCCGGTGTCGAGGGCGATGATAGGCCCCCCGGCTGCGGTGCGCTGCCCGGCCCGGCCGCCCGGACGAGGCCGGGATTCCGGTCCGCGTCGGGGTGGAACGCAGTCAGCGCGAAGCAGTATCCGGACACGACCGTGACGGGGGCAAGCCCGCTGCGCGTGCGCGCGGGCGTGCGCGCGCAAGGCGGAATCGGCGGGGCCGTAGCGGCGCCCCTTGGGGCGCCGATTCTGGATTGAGACGTTTTCATGCGAAATCGGCGGGGCAAGCCCCGCCGCTACGGGCGCCGTTGTGCATTGGAACGCCGTGGTGACGAACCGCGCGTGCGTGTGGGCGTGCGCGTGCAAGGCGGAATCGGCGGGGCGTAGCGGCGCCCCTTGGGGCGCCGATTCCGCATTGGAACGCCTCTATCCGGGATCGGCGGGGCAAGCCCCGCCG
>JAJRXN010000125.1 GCA_024276295.1 Acidobacteriota bacterium | reverse complement strand
TACGCACGGCGGCACCGGGTTCCAGCTCGACCGGGGTTTCGTCGGCCAGCAGGTACAACGCGCCGCTGTCCGCGGCGAGGTGCGCGATCACGCCGTCTGCCGGCGCCCGCGGCAGCAGGGCCAGCCCGAAGGCGGCAAGCGCGATCGCGGCGGCGGCCGGAAGCAGCCACCGGACCGGCGAGCGCGGGGGCCGCGCCGGTCGGTCGCCTGACGGACCGGCTTGGGTGGCCGGGCCGAACAGGCGCTGTTCGACCCGCCGGCGGGCCTCGTCGGCGCGCCCGGGGTCCGGCCGCTCGGCCCGGATGCCGGCGAGGATCTCGTCGAGGTGGCGGTCGTGCTGTCGATCCTGGTGACGAGGCATGACCTATTCCTCCCGTGCCTGCTCGAGGGCGCGCCGGAGACGCCGCCTCGCCCGGTGGAGCGTGACGCCGACGGTTCCTTCCGACGTGTCGAGCAGCTCGGCGATCTCCCTGTTGGACAGTCCTTCGAAGTAGCGCAGCACGACCATCTCCGCCGCCCGGGCGCTGAGCTGTCCGAGCGCGTCGCGGACGCGCCGGCGCAGGTGGGCCATCTCCTGCCGGGCGCTCGGATCGCCGAACGAGGCGGGCGGTTCCGTGGCGAGCCGCATCTCGCGCTCGACGGCTCGTCGCTCGCAGTTCCGGGACCGGATGAGGTCGATCGCCGCGTTGACGGCCGCGCGTCGCAGGTAGCCTCCGGGACACTCGGGCAGGCCGCGGGGGATGCCGCCACGGGCCAGGCGCAGGAACACCGACTGCAGGACGTCCTCGGCGTCGTCGTGCCGGCCCGTGACCCGGTAGGCCGCGTCGAAGACGAGTCGGTGATACGTGCCGAACAGCTCCTGCAGGCAGGGGGCTGTCTCGGCGCGGGCCGGGGACTCGACGAGAGAACGTGCGCCGGCCATGGTCTCCTCGCGACGGGGGTCGGTTCGTTTCATGACAACGGTTCTCCCCCAGGCCCCGTTAACAGGCGGACCCCCGGGCCGTCGGCCGTGCCTTTGGCTCATAATGCCGGACCGCGGACCTGGCGGGCGCCCGGTCCCGGGGAGGGCGGAGACGATCATGGCGCGCAAGGCGATGCGGTATCGGGTCCGCGGCACCGTCCAGGGCGTCGGCTTCCGGTTCTTCGTGCGGACATGCGCGGAAGCGCTCGGCGTCGATGGCTGGGCGCGGAATCTGCCGGACGGAACGGTCGAGGTCCATGCGGAGGGCGAGGAGTCGAGCCTCGGGGAGTTCGCGTTCGACCTCTCGCGGGGGCCGAGATACGCCCGTGTCGAGACGGTCGAAGCGGAACAGGTCGAGTCCGAGGATTGTCAGGGATTCGAGATCCGGCGCTGACAGGCGGGCGACCGGAGGAGCGAGCGATGAGCCAGGCCGACGATCTCAAGCGATTCATCGAGGACGTCCCGGGGTTTCCCCAACCGGGGATCGTGTTTCGCGACCTGACGCCCCTGCTGCGCGATCCGGGAGCGATGCGCCGGGCCATCGAGGCGCTCGGAAACTGGGCTGCAGGACTCGACCCGACGGTCGTGGTCGGGATCGAGTCACGGGGCTTCCTGTTCGGCGTCCCGATCGCCCAGCGTCTTGGAGTCGGCATGGTGCCGGTACGCAAGCCGGGCAAGCTCCCCCGGAGCACCCTGCGCGAGGAATACACGCTCGAGTACGGGAGCAACGCTCTCGAGATGCACGTCGACGGGATCGCGCCCGGTGACCGCGCGCTGATCGTCGACGATCTGCTGGCGACCGGCGGCACGGCGGCCGCGACGCGCCGGCTGATCGAACGGGCCGGAGGGACGGTGGCCGGCTTCGCGTTCGTCATCGAGCTCCGTGACCTCGACGGCCGATCGCAGCTCGGCGATGCGCCGGTGCTCAGCCTCGTGCAGTACTGACGGCGGGGCGGATCGCGGCCGCACTCTCCGGAGCTTGAGGCCCCCGCGGGGACGGCATAGGATGTCCCGTCTTCCGGCGCAGGGTCCCGTAGCTCAGCCGGATAGAGCAGCGGTTTCCTAAACCGAAGGTCGCAGGTTCGAGTCCTGCCGGGACTGCCAGCCCCCCGGAGGGGCCCCGGGAGGGGCGGGCCGGGGAAGGGGAATCCGATGGATCGCCGACAGCGCAAGCAGATGAAACAGGACGCCTTCGTCGAGCACACCCGGTCGCTCGTCGAGCGCTTCGAGGAGAATCCCCGCCCGTGGGTCATCGGGGCGATCGCCGTCGTCGCCGTCTCGCTGATCGGGCTCGGCACCTGGAGATTCGTCGAGAGTCGCCGGGAACACGCGGCCGACCGGCTGGCCCGCGCCCAAGCCGCACTGCTGGCCCCGATCGTGACCGACGAGACACCGAATCCGGACGATCCCTACCGGCCGACGTTCTCCTCGGCGGAGGAGCGTGCGGCCCGGGCGCTCGAGCGGCTCGCCGAGGCCGAGTCGGGGTCGACGCGGGCGCTGGTCCGCTTCCTCGAGGGCACGACGGCCCTCGAGGCCGGTCGGGTCGAAGAGGCGATCGCGGCCCTCGAGCAGGCCCGCGATGCGCTCGGCGACGATCCGACGCTCGGCGGGCCGGTCGAGGCGGCACTCGCTACGGCCTACGGGGAGGCGGATCGCCTCGACGAGGCGATCGACCTCTGGACGCGGCTTGCCGACGAGGAAGCGGACAAGGCGTATCCCGGGGATCTGGCACTGGCCGGTCTGGCCAGGGCGCTCGACAAGGCGGGGCGGAGCGAGGAAGCGCGGGAGCGCTGGCAGGCGATCGTCGATCTCTACCCGTCGTCACCGGCCGCCGCGGAAGCCCGCCGCGCCCTCGACCGTCTGACCGGGGCACCCGCCTGACGGGTCAACGCTGCTCTTCGGCGAGACGCTTGAGATACGCCGGATCGGTGAGCTGATCCGCGTTGATCGAGCGGGTCTTCTCGATCTCGCCGATCTTCTTCGGACGGCTGCGACCTTCCTCGTTGCCGACCTCGTCGACGGCCTGTACGCGGAAGAAGACGATGCGGTTGTCCTCGACCGACTTGAGCGGAACGCGAAGCTCGGGCTCGAGACTCTCGGCGACGATGTAGCGCGTCAGCGGCCGGTACATCCGGAGCACCTTCGTGTACTGGTACACGCGAAACCCGGCGATCCGCTCGGGCTCCCCGGTCGCATCGAACATGACCGGAGCCCAGCGCAGGACGAGCGAGCCGTCGCTCGCGTCCCGCATCAGCACGAGGTCGGAAATCGGCTCCGGTGGGACCGTGTCGACGATGAACCGCTCCACCGGGTCGAGGACCACGAAATCGCCGGCTCCCTGGGCCTTGGCCACGCGCCAGTAGTAGATGCCGTCGCCCAGCCGCTTGCGGCTGAAGTGGTGCACGCCGTTTTCGAACTGCGGCCGGTACTGCTCGGGGACGTCGGTCACGTCGTACGGGGTCGCGACGGCCCATCCGGTCCGGTTCTTCCGGCTGTCGAAGACGGCGACGATCTCCTCGAACTCGTCGTCGAGCGCGACGTCGATCCGGTAGTACTCCTCGGGCACCGGATCGCCGCTCGCCGCGATGAAGAAGTGGATGTTGCGGCCCACGACGGCATCGTCGGCAGGGTAGGCCGGCTGCTCGTCCTCGAACGCGAGCGGGGCCGTTCCCGCCCACGGGAAGACCACGAGAAGGATGAGAAGGTGCGACAGGCGGACGAGTTTCATGGCGGCCCCCGGGGATCGACCGCTTCCGATATACGACTGCCGCCGGTTGCCTGCAAACCGGAACGCGCCGTGGCCGGCCGGCACCGGGCGCCGGCTCAGAACGGGATGTCGTCCTCCGCGATCGCCTCGTCCGGCTTGCCGAGTTCCTCGGCGGCGCCACCGCGACCGCCGAGGAGCTGGAGCGTGTCGACCCGCACGTCCAGGCTGTAGCGCTTCTCGCCGTCCTGCGTGACGTAGTCCCGCACGCGAAGGCGTCCGTCGACATAGACCATCTTGCCCTTCGTCAGGTACTGCTTGATCTTCTCCGCCTGCTTGCCCCAGAGCGTGCAGCGGAACCACTGGGTGTGTTCCTTCTGCTGTCCCGAGCTGTCCGTCCAGCGCTCGTTGGTCGCGAGCGAGAAGTCGGCCAGCGGCGTTCCGCTGGGGGTGTACCGGAGTTCCGCGTCGCGGCCGAGATTGCCGACGAGCGTGACCTTCGCGAGTGATGCCATCGATCCTGACCTCCCGGCCGCGGCCCGCCCGGCCCCGGCCCATCCGGTTGCCTGCGAAGGCTCGCACGAGAACGTGCACGGCACAAGATGCGCGCCCCGGTCGGTTCTCGACCGTGAGAGGGGATAATCGCGCGATGCAGCGCCCGTTCCGCATCGCCTGCGCCGCGGGAACCGTCGCTCTTGCCGTCGGGCTGAGCCGGATTCTCGGACTGGCGCGCGAGATGACGATCTCGCACCTGTTCCCGAGTACGGCGACCGATGCGTTCGTCGCGGCGTTCCGGGTGCCGAACCTGTTTCGTGACCTGCTGGTCGAAGGGGCGCTCGCGGCGGCGTTCGTCCCGGTGTTCTCGGAGCTGCTCGCCCGCGAGGGGCGCCAGCGGGCCTTCGCGCTGGCCCGCTCGGTGCTCGGAGCACTGTTCCTCGCCGCCGGGATCACGGCGCTGGCGATCGTCGCCTTTCCCCGGGCCTACGCGCTGTTCGTCGCCGGCGGGTTCGACGGCGACGGGCTCGCGCTGACCGGCCTGCTCGGCCGACTGATGGCCCCGTTCCTCGTCACGGTGAGCCTGACCTCGGTGCTGATGGGAATGGCCAACGTCCGCGGGCGCTTCTTCGTCCCCGCGCTGGCCCCGGCGCTGTTCAACGTCGGCATGCTCGCCGGCGCATGGCTGCTGGCCGCGCCGCTGGCCCGCGCCGGCTGGCCGGGTGTCACCGGTCTGGCGGTCGGGGCGCTCGCCGGCGGGCTCCTGCAGCTCGGCCTGCTCGGCGGGACCCTGCGAGGCTGGGGTTTCGGCCCGGGGCCGATGCTCGGGTGGACGGAACCCGCGTTCCGCAGGGTCCTGTTCCGGCTGGCGCCGTCGGCGTTCGCCGTTGCCGCGACCTACGTCAACGTGATCGTCGACACGCAGGTGGCGTCGCACTACGGCACGGGACCGGTGTCCTGGCTCTTCTTCGCGATGCGGCTGTGGATGCTGCCGGTCGGGCTGATCGGGGTCGGCCTGGCGACGGCCCAGCTCACGGAGGCGTCGCGCGCGGTCGCAGCGCAGGACCGCGCCGCGCTGCGACACGCGCTCGGCCAGAGCGTCCGGAGCGGGCTGCTGCTGGTCGTCCCGGCCGCGACCGCGCTCGTCGTCCTCGCCCGGCCGCTGGTCCGCGTCATCTACCAGCACGGCGAATTCGGTCCGGAGGCGGCGTCCGCGACGTCCGTCGTTCTGGCGCTCTATGCGATCGGACTGCCCGGCTACGTGCTGGTCAAGGTGTTCGTCCCGACGTTCTATGCCCTCGGTGACGCGTGGACCCCGGTGCGGCTCGCGGCCTGGGCGCTCGCCGCGAAGCTCGCCCTGAACGCCATCCTCGTGCCGTTTCTCGGCTGGCAGGGCCTCGCCCTGGCCACGGGCCTCGCGGCGCTGCTCCAGGCGGGCCTGTCGGCGTGGGCGCTCGGCGTTCGTGTCGGCGGCTGGCGGGGCCTTGCCGGCGGACGGGCGCTGGCGACCGCGGGACTCGCCTCGATGCTGATGGCCGGTGCCGTGGCGATCGCCGGCCGGGGCGCGGGGCTCCTGGCCGCCGGCGAGGGGTGGGGGGCCACCGCGCTTCGGCTGGCGGTGGCCATCGCGGCGGGGCTGGCGGTCGTGGCGGCGGTCACCCTCGTCTCGGGCTTGCCCGAAGGGATCGCGATCGGCAGGCTGATGCGTCGTCTCGCCGGGTCACGCGGGACGGAGTGACGACGATGAAGGTGCTCGTCCAGCGGGTCAGCGAGGCCCGGGTCACCGTGGGTGACGAGACGACCGGTCGCATCGGCCGGGGCGTCGTCGTGCTGCTCGGCGTCGAACGGGGCGACGACGAGCGGCGTGCCGGCTGGTACGCACGACGCCTGGCCGCGCTGCGGCTCTTTCCCGGCGAGACCGGGGACCCCTGGCAGCGGTCGCTGCTCGAGGTCGGCGGCGCGGCGCTGGTGGTCTCGCAGTTCACGCTGGCGGCCCGGACCCGCAAGGGGCGGCGCCCGTCGTTCGATCCCGCCGCCGAGCCCGGACAGGCACGCGCTCTCTACGAGTTCTTCGCGCGGACGCTCGAGCAGGAGGGCATCCCGGTGGCTCGCGGTCGCTTCGGCGCGATGATGCGGGTCCACCTGGTCAACGACGGACCGGTCACCTTTCTGCTCGACGGCCCGGGGCAGGCTCCGGCGCGGGGAAGCGGTCGTGACTGAGCTGCGGCCGGCGGACCGCGAGTCGATCGGGGAGTTTCTCGACCACCTTGCCGCGGTGCGCGGGCTCAGCCCGCGGACCGTCGAGGCCTACAGGCGCGACCTCGAGGCGTTCTCGGCCTGGCTCGCGCGCCACGGGCGCGGCCGGCTCGGCGCGCTCGAGGAGGCGGCGATCAGGGACTGGCTCCGGGAAGCCGGCCTGTGCGGCCTTGCGCCGGCGACGAGGGCTCGAAGGCTCTCGGCGATCCGGACGTATGCGGGCTGGCTCAGGCGTCGCGGCGAGATCACCGAGGATCCGGCCGCTCGGCTCGATGCCCCGCGCCGACGTCGAGCGCTGCCACGCGTGCTTGGGGAGCGGGAAGTCGAGGCCCTGCTCGAGGCTCCGGACACCGCGACTCCGCGCGGCCTGCGGGACAGGGCGATGCTCGAGCTTCTCTACGCGACGGGACTTCGGGTCTCGGAACTCGTCGGGCTGACGACCGGGGCGCTCGACCTGCGCCGGGGTCTTGTACGCGTGCTCGGCAAGGGGCGTCGGGAGCGGATCGTCCCGCTCGGCGCCCGGGCGCTCGAGGCCCTGGCGGCCTATCTCGAGCGTGGCCGGCCAGAGCTGCACCCGGCCGGAGACGTGCTGTTTCCGGGGCGTGGCGGGACGGCTCTGAGCCGGCAGGCGTTCTGGGCGCGGCTCAAGCGGCTGGCCCTGGCGGCCTCGATCGAGCCGTCCCGCATCAGCCCGCACGTGGTCCGCCACTCGTTCGCGACCCACCTGGTGGCTCACGGCGCGGACCTGCGGACCGTGCAGCAGCTCCTCGGGCATCGGGACATCTCGACGACCGAGATCTACACGCACGTCGCCCGCGAGCGCCTGCGGAGGCTCTACGACGAGCATCATCCCCGGGCCTGATCTGCTCAGTCCTGGGCGGGCCGCTCCTTGGCCTGCCGCCAGAGGGCGTCGAGATCGTCCGGGCCGAGTTCTTCGAGCGGCGTGCCGTTGGCGCGGGCCTTCCGCTCGGCGTCGCGGAACCGGGCATCGAACTTGTCGCAGGCGCGGGCCAGGGCCCCTTCGGGATCGAGGCCGAGGTGCCGGCCGACCGAGACGAGCGCGAACAGCAGATCGCCGAATTCCTCGTCGAGGCGCGCCGCATCACCGCTTCCGAGTTCTGTCTCGAGTTCGGCCGCCTCCTCGCGCATCTTTTCGAGCGCCTCACGCGGGCCGGGCCAGTCGAAGCCGGCGCGGGCCGCCTTGTCGGACAGGAGACGTGCCCGGACCAGGGCCGGCAGGGCCCGGGGGACGCCGTCGAGCCGCGACGTGTCGGCGCCGTCCGCCTCGCGCTCCGCCTGCTTGATGCTCTCCCAGCGCTGCCAGACCTCGCCGACCGAATCGGCACGGGCGTCGCCGAAGACGTGCGGATGGCGGCGCACCAGCTTGTCGGAGATCGCCCGGGCGACGTCCTCGAATCCGAAGAGTCCCTGCTCGCGGGCGAGCTGCGCGAGGAACACGACCTGGAGCAGCAGGTCACCGAGTTCCGAGCGTAGCTGGACAGGGTCCCCCTCGTCGATCGCCGCGGCGACCTCGTGCGCTTCCTCGAGCACGTAGGGACGCAGCGAGCGCATCGTCTGCTCGCGGTCCCACGGGCAGCCTTCCGGCCCCCGGAGCCGCTCCATGATCGACAGCAGGCGCCGCATGCTCTCCATGATCCGCTCCCTGCCGTGAAAATCCGCGGTCTGCCGGCCCCGAAGGGCGCGGGACGCTCCCGAATGCCGTGTTGACAGGCTGCCTCGAGGTCTCGACATTCCCTTGGGGCACGATCCCCAGGCGGTTCGGGAGCGGCGATAATATCCCGCGCGCCACCCGGCTGCCGAGCGCTCGTGCCTCGAGCGACCGGAGAGAAGAGAGGACGGTGATGACCGAACGGAGACCTCCCGCACCGGAACCGCCCGCCGGCAGTGAGCGTGAGATTCCGCTCGCGGGGGGAGGCGTGATGCGTGGACGGGACGACTCCGACCGCGCTCCCGCCGAGGGCGCGATTCCCGTCGGATTCGGTGACCTGGTGCGCCCCTTCTGGCTGATGGGCCTCGCCTCGCTCGGGGTGGTGCCGGATCCGGAGAAGGGAGAGCCGGTCGTCGATCTGGCCCGGGCGCGGGTCGCCATCGAGACCCTCGAACTCCTGCGCGAGAAGACCTCGGGTCGTCTCGACGAGCAGGAGTCCCGGATGCTCGAACAGTCGCTCTACGAGTTGAAGATGCAATACGTCGGCGCGCGGGATCGAGCACGCCAGGAGTGAACCGCTGCACGATCCGCCGCCTTCTTTCTGCGGCGCTGCTGTTCGCGCTCGGGTCGCTGGCCGGCGCCGGGATGGCGCTGGCCCAGGCGACGGCGGTCGAACAGCGCGCGATGCCGGCAGCGCGCGGCGCCGACGTGCTCGACGAGATCCGTTCCGGCCCGGAGGCCCGGGTCACGGACGCCATCCTCGCCGGCGCCGAGACGCGCTGGTTGCGACGCCGGGCGCTCGCTTCGGCCGGGGATGCCGGCGGCGCGGCGCTGGCCGGTGACGACCTGCTCGATTTCGTGACCCAGCACGGTGTCGGCCGGGTTCCGTCCATCGCCCAGGCGGCGTTGCTCGAGGGACGCCGGCACGCGGCGCGGGGGCGGACGACCTTCGCCGTCGAGTCGTACCGGCTGGCCCACGCCCTCGATCCCTCGCTTGCCGCCGCGTGGTGGAGCGAGGCGCGCCTCGAATGGGAGCGCGGCGAGCGGCGGCGTGCCGCCCGGCTCTGGTGGCAGGGGCTCGAGGCTTCCGCCAACCGCCTGCTGGCGGCGCTGCTCTTCGGAGCTCACGCCGGTCGTTTCTTCCTGCTGACGTGCGTGCTGACCGGGGCCGGCGTGATCCTCGCGCTGCTGTTCCTCCATGGCCCGCGACTGGCCGCGGGAATCGGAGCGCGGCTGTCGCCGCGCTGGCACCCGGCCTGGCGCGTGGCGTTCGGTTGGGCGGTCGTGCTGGCGCCGCTGGCGTCCGTCGTGCTCGGGGCCTGGGCCTTCGTCGCGTGGGCCGTCGTCCTGGTCCCCGCGCTCGGGCGGCGCGAGCGCGTGCTGGTCTGGGGCTGGCTGGCACTGCTCGTCGTGGTCTCGCCGCTTTCCCGCGGGCTGGCAACCTTCGAGCAGCGCGTCCATGACGACGCGATGGAAGTCGCCGTGGCGGCCGCCGAGGGCCGACCCGAGCCGGGGCTCGTCGCCGATCTGGCGGCGATCGCCCGCGAGCATCGCGGAGAAGCGGTCTGGCCGGTGCTGATCGCCCGGCTCTGCGGGCGGCAGTACCCCGACCGGGCGGTCCAGCTTCTGCGGGACGCCGCGGCGATCGATCCGGGCAACGCGCGCATCCGGGTGATGCTGGGCAACATCTTCTACCGCATGGGCAAGCACCAGGCGGCGGGGGTGCTCTACCGTGAGGCGGCGGCGCTCGATCCGCGCAGCGCCCTGCCGCGGCTCAACCTCTCCCGCGTCCGGCTCGCCGCCTTCGAGTTCGGCGACGCGGACGAACTCGCGTCGGAGGCCCGGCGGGTCGACCCGGAGGGATACAGGGCGCTGATCGCGGCGCTCGACGACGACGAGGTCGGCGACCCGGGGCTTCCTGCCGAGGAGATCGCCGCCGCGGGGCTCAGGAGCTTCGTCTGGCCCCATGTGCGGGCCGAGCTGACGGCGCTCCGCGCCGCCCCGCTGGCGGCGCTGGCCGCGCTGCTCGCGGCGCTTGCACTCGGAAGAGCGGCGTTCCGGATCGGCCATCAGCGATGCCCGACGTGTGGCGCGATCTTCGGCAACCCGGGAATCGAGGGCGAACCGTGGGAACGCTGCTCGGCCTGCCGCCAGCTCTTCGCCGGACTCGACGGGCTCGCCCCCGCAGCCCGCGAGGTCCAGTCGAAACGGGTCACGCGTTTCATCCGGCGACGGACGATCGGCCGCGCGTTCGCCCAGCTCCTGTGGCCGGGGCTGGCCGTGATCCACGACGGCCGGCCGCTGCTCGGCGTGGTGCTGGCGTTCGTCTCCGCAGCATTCGCCCTCGGAACGATCCAGGCGTTGCTTGATCCGATGCCTTCGACCCTGCTGCCGGGATGGCCGCACTGGTTCGTTCCCGCCGCCGGGTGGGCCCTGGTCTGGCTTGCCGGCCAGCTTCCCGGTCTGCGCCCGCGTGTCGCCGGGTCGGAATGGAGCCTCTGAGTCATGGCGCTCAAGGGAACGCTCGGCGACTTCGCCCTGACGGACATCCTGCAGCTGATCGGCCTGCAGCGGAAATCCGGGCTGCTCGTGCTGGAGAAGGAGGACGACCGCGTCACGCTCGGGTTCGATGCGGGCCGGGTCGTCTCGGCCGACTCGAGCGCGCGGCCGTTCGACCTCCGCGTCGGCCAACTGCTGGTCCGCTCCGGCAAGCTGACCGAAAAGCGCCTCCAGGAGGCGCTGGCGATCCAGAAGAAGACGCTCCAGCAGCTCGGTCACGTGCTGCTGCGCAACGGGTGGATCGACAAGGAGACGCTCCGGACGCAGCTCGCGCTGCAGGTCCGCGAGACGGTCTACGAGCTGTTCCGCTGGCGCACCGGGCAGTACGACTTCCAGCCGGAGCGCAAGGTCGTCTGGGACAGCGAACTGATGACCCCGATCCCCAGCGAGACGCTGCTGATGGAAGGGGCGCAGATGGTCGACGAGTGGCCGATGATCGAACGGGTCATCCCCTCGCCGACGGTCGTTCTCCGTCCGACGGCTGCCGCGGCCCAAGTGCTGGCGACGAAGGACGTCAAGGAAGCCCAGGGTTCGATCTACGAGCAGGATCTCGACTTCGGTTTCATTCCGGAAAACCCGCTGGCCGACGTCGCCGGGCCGGCCAGGAGCGGCTATTCCGACCACGAGCTGGCCGTGCTGCGGTGGGTCGACGGCCAGCGGACCGCCGGGGAGATCGCGGAGTTCACCGGCTTCGGATCGTTCGAGACGTTCAAACTGCTGGCCCGTCTGATCGAACTGCGGCTCATCGAGATCGTCCGGGGAACCCGCGACGGACGGCGCCGGCGGCGCGGACTGGCCGAGCGTGCGGGGCCGGCCAGGCTGGCCCTGGCCCTGGTCGTGGCCGCCACGGCGATCGGCGCGACCTCGCTGGTGCTCGATGTCGCCCGGACCTTCGATGGAGAACTGCTGGCGCCGGTGCCCCGCCGCCCGGGACTCGCACGCCCGGCGCAGCTCGCGGAAGCGGCAGGCCTCGACATCGCGCGTGCCGCCGCCGACAGCGCCCGGATCGAGCGTCTCGAACAGGCGGTCCGCACGTTCCTGCTCGACCAGGGGCAGTGGCCCGACGGACTGGCCGATCTCGAACGGATCGGGCTGGTCCCGGCGGCGGCGATGCGGGACCCGTGGGGACGCGGGTACATGCTCGCCCTGGCCCCGGACGGGTTCGGCGTGGCCGGTTCCGCGAGACCGGCATCCCTGCGGCGGATCACGCCCGTCGAAGCCAGCCTGATGCGCTGACCGCCGCCGGAAACCGCCCCCGGATCCCATGCTTGACGGGCCGCAGGTCCGATCTTAAGCCTCGCCCGACGGCAGACCTGCCCGGAGGTGAGACAAGCATGTCCAAGATCATCGGCATCGACCTCGGCACCACGAACTCCGTGGTGGCCGTGATGGAAGGCGGCAAGCCGACCGTGATCACGAACGCGGAAGGCGGGCGGACGACGCCGTCCGTCGTCGCGTTCAACGACAAGGGGGAGCGGCTGGTGGGCCAGGTGGCCAAGCGCCAGGCCGTGACGAATCCGACGCGCACGATCTTCTCGGCCAAGCGGTTCATGGGCCGGCGGTTCGAGGAGGTCCAGGACGAGGCCGGGCGCGTGCCGTTCAAGGTCGCCGCGGCCGAGAACGGCGATGCACGCTTCGAGGTCGACGGCCGCAAGTACTCGCCGCCCGAGATCTCGGCGATGATCCTGCAGAAGCTCAAGAAGGACGCCGAGAACTACCTCGGCGAGCCGGTCGAGCGCGCCGTGATCACCGTGCCGGCATACTTCAACGACGCCCAGCGGCAGGCGACCAAGGACGCCGGGCAGATCGCCGGCCTCAAGGTCGAGCGACTGGTCAACGAGCCGACGGCGGCGGCGCTGGCCTACGGGCTCGACAAGCAGAAGGACGAGAAGATCGCCGTGTTCGACTTCGGTGGCGGCACGTTCGACATCTCGATCCTGGAGGTGGGAGATGGCGTCGTCGAGGTCAAGTCGACCAACGGCGACACCCACCTCGGCGGTGACGACATCGACGCCAGGATCGTCGACTGGCTGATCGACGAGTTCCGCCGGGACCAGGGCATCGATCTCGGTCAGGACAAGATGGCGCTGCAGCGGCTCAAGGAGGCCGCCGAGAAGGCCAAGTGCGAGCTGTCGACGGTGATGGAGACGGAGATCAACCTGCCGTTCATCACGGCCGATGCCAGCGGGCCGAAGCACCTCGTGATCAAGCTCACCCGCTCGCGCCTCGAGCAACTGATCGGAGAACTCGTCGAGCGGACGCTCGGACCCTGTCGTCGGGCACTCGAGGATGCGGGGCTCGAGCCGTCGGCGATCGACGAGGTCGTGCTCGTCGGCGGTTCGACGCGGATCCCGCTCGTGCAGAAGCTGGTCACGGACTTCTTCGGCAAGGAGCCCCACAAGGGAGTCAACCCGGACGAGGTCGTCGCGATCGGCGCCGCGATCCAGGCGGGTGTTCTTTCCGGTGACGTCAAGGACGTGCTGCTGCTCGACGTCACGCCGCTGACCCTCGGCATCGAGACGCTCGGCGGTGTCACGACGCCGCTGATTCCCCGCAACACGACGATTCCGGCCCGCAAGTCGGAGATCTTCTCCACCGCCAGCGACAACCAGACGCAGGTGGAGATCCATGTCGTGCAGGGCGAACGGCCGATGGCCGCGGACAACAAGACACTCGGCAAGTTCATCCTCGACGGCATCCCTCCGGCACCTCGGGGCGTCCCCCAGATCGAGGTGGCGTTCGACATCGACGCCAACGGCATCCTGCACGTCTCGGCGCGCGACAAGGCGACGGGGCGCGAGCAGAAGATCACCATCACGGCATCCTCCGGCCTGAGCCAGGAGGAGATCGACAAGATGGTGGCGGAGGCCGAGGCCCACGCCGACGAGGACCGGCGCCGGCGCGAGCAGGTCGAAGCGCGCAACCAGCTCGACAATCTCGTGTTCCAGACGAAGAAGAGCCTCGAGGAGGCGGGTGACAAGGTGCCGCAGGAGATCCGCCAGGAGGTCGAAAGCGCCATCTCCGGCGCCGAAGAGGCTCTCAAGGGCAACGATCTCGAGGCGATCCGCAGCGCTTCGCAAGCCCTGACGACCGCGGCCCACAAGCTCGCCGAGTCCCTCTATCGCTCCGGCGAGGGGGCCGGTGCCGGTGCGCAGGCGGGCGCGGAGGGACGGCAGGCGAGCGGCAGCAACGACGGCGACGGCAGCGTCGTCGACGCCGAGGTCGTCGAGGAATAGCGGCGGCCGGTACGGGAGCCGCGAGCCCGCAGGGCGAGCCGCTCCCGGCCTCCCTCCGCTACCCCTCCATCGGCCTCCCCTCCTTGACGCGCCCTGCCGGGTGTCCGATCGTTTCGGTGACAGTCGGCCGAAGGAACGCCGGCGGGGAGGCGTCGTGAAGAGCTGGGATCCCTTCCGCGATCTCGTATCGATCCAGGACAGGATGAACAAGCTGTTCGAGGCGCTGCTCACCGGCCCGGCACCGCTCGACGAGGCGACCGCGCTGGGCAGCTGGCAGCCGCCGGTCGAGGTCGTCGAGCTGCCGGACCGCCTCGAGATCCGCTGCGACCTGGCGGGACTCGAACGGCGGCAGATCGAACTGCACTGGTCCGACCGCGCACTGACCCTCTCCGGCGAGCGCCGCCGGCCGGATCTGGCGGGTGACTGGGCCTGGCATCGGGTCGAGCGCTCGTGGGGCAGCTTCGTTCGTCGCTTCGAACTGCCCGAGGGCTTCGTACCGGAGCAGTCGACCGAGCGGTTCGAGCGGGGCGTGCTGAAGATCGTCGTTCCGCGAGCCTCCGGATCCGTTCGTACTGTTGCGGAAGCCGAGGCGACGATCGATCACTGACCACCGCGTGGTCGGCGGCCGTCCCCCCTTTATACTGTCCGCCCTCCTGCCGATCAGCAGAGCAGGCCGTCCGGCGCCGGGGCCGCCGGTGTCCGCCGGCGGCAGGCAGCCGGCCCGGCGATCGACAGGGAGGATTCATGCCGCGAGAGACTCTCGGCGAAGAGCGGGAAGGCTCGGCGAAGAGCCGCAAGAACTCGCCCGAGGCGCTCAAGAAGTATCTCAAGGAGATCGCGCGACTTCCGCGGATCACCGTCCAGGAAGAGAAGGACCTCGGCCGGCGGATCAAGAAGGGCGACCGCCAGGCGCTGCACAAGCTGGTCGAGGCGAACCTGCGTTTCGTGGTCTCGTTCGCCAAGCGCTACCGCGGGCTGGGCCTTTCGTTTCTCGACCTGATCAACGAAGGCAACGTCGGCCTGATCGAGGCCGCCAAGCGATTCGATCCGGACAAGAACGTCAAGTTCATCACCTACGCGGTGTGGTGGATCCGCCAGTCGATCATCCACGCCCTGTCGGATCAGGCGGGCCCGTTCCGTCTGCCCCAGAAGCAGGCCAATCTGCTCTACCGGATCGGCAAGACCCAGGCGGCGCTGATGGCCGAACTCGAGCGCCGGCCGACGGTGGAGGAGATCGCGGAGCGGATGGACGTCGAGCCGAACGACGTCAACACGTTGCTGCAGGTCTCCGACGAGAACATCTCGCTTTCGGAGATCATCGACGAGGAACACGACTTCCATCTCTCGGACAAGCTCGAGCAGGACGTGATTCCGGCCGCGGACGCGCTGGTGGTCCGGAGTGCGCTGCGCAACCACGTGCGCCGGGCGCTCGGCGAGCTGGACGAGAAGGAGCGCCGCGTGATCACGCTGCGCTTCGGCCTGTCCGGCGAGGAGCCGAAGACGCTCAAGGAGATCGGCGAGGTGCTCAAGCTCTCCCGCGAGAGGATCCGCCAGATCGAGGCCCAGGCGCTCGGCAAGCTCAACCGCTCCTCGAAGACGCAGCAGCTGCGGAGCTACCTGAACTGATCGCCTCGCACCGGGGGCTTCCCGCTGCGCTCGTGCATGATCGGGCGGTCCGCTTCGTGCATAATCCGCCCGGACATTCTCCGCGGCGAACACGCGCGGCTGTGGGCGTGCGATGAGCGAGCAGTCGATCTGTCCGGATTGTCACGGGACGGGCTTCGTCGTCGTGATGCAGGAGAGCGGCGTCAGCGCCGCGCAGCCCTGCCGCTGTCGACGCGACCGCCTCCGGGACCTGCGTCTGCGCGCCGCCGGCATTCCGAGGCGGTACGAGCACTGTACGTTCGCCTCGTTCAACCTGCTCAACGACACGATGGCGCGGGCCCTGCAACTGGCGCGCAAGGTCGTCGAGAGCTTTCCCGGTGGAGAGCACGGCCTGCTGCTCAGCGGCCCGTGCGGGGTCGGGAAGACGCATCTCGCCGTCGCGGCGCTGCGCGAACTCGTCGAGGAACGGGGTGCACGGGGGTGTTTCGTCGAGGTCAACCAGCTCCTGCGGAGCCTGCAGGACACGTTCGACCGCAACGCCGAGACGGCGGGACGCCAGATCCTCGAGCCGATCCTCGGCGCCGACGTGCTGCTGCTCGACGACATCGGCGTCACGCGCGGGACACCGTGGGCGCGGGAGACGCTCGGGTTGATCATCAACGAGCGGTACAACGCCTCCGCGCTGACCCTGCTGACGACCAATCTGCCTGCCGCGGGCTCCGGCGAAGGCGAATCGCTCGCCGACCGGCTCGGGGTGCGCCTCGCATCCCGCCTGGCCGAGATGTGCTGGGTCGTGGAGCTGCAGGGCGGGGATTTCCGCCGCACGATCAAGTCGGCGGACTTCCGTTCCTGAACGGGCGGTCCGGTCGGATCCGCGCGCGGCCTGTCGCACGCGACAGGCTGCGCTATCCTCGCCACGAACCCAACTGTCGGACGTCGCCCGCGCAGCAGGCCGGGCGGCGGAAACCCCGGGAGGCCAGCGAGAAATGAGCGAATCGGAACAGCTCGTGACGTGCCGCCGCGCCGACGGCATCGCCTGCGTCGTGATCAACCGGCCGACCAGGCTCAACGCCCTCAACCGCGCGGTGATCGCGGCCCTCAAGGCGACGTTCGAGGATCTGGCGGCAGACGACTCCGTGCGCGGCGTGATCCTTGCCGGCGCAGGTGACAAGGCGTTCGTCGCCGGAGCCGACATCGGCGAGATGGCCGACATGACCCCCGACCAGGCGCGGACATTCGCCCGCGAGGGGCAGGCGCTCGGCCGCCTGTTCGACGGGATCGGGCGCCCCGTCGTCGCGGCGGTCAACGGTTTCGCCCTCGGCGGCGGCTGCGAACTCGCGATGGCATGCCATCTGCGGGTCGCTTCGCCTGATGCGCGTTTCGGGCAGCCGGAAGTACAGCTCGGCCTGATTCCCGGCTTCGGGGGGACCCAGCGACTCGCAAGGCTGGTCGGCGAGACGCGAGCGCTGGAGATGATCCTCGGTGGCGGGATGGTCGACGCCGAGACGGCACTGTCGTGGGGGCTCGTCAATCGGATCGCGCGCGAACGCCCGGTGGTCGAGGAGGCGGAGGATCTGCTGCGTGGGATCCTCGACAAGGGCCCGCTCGCCGTCCGCGTGGCGATCGAGGCGGTGCGGACCGGACTGCAGATGCCGCTTGAAGACGGGCTGGAGTTCGAGGCCGCGCTGTTCGGCGTGATCTTCTCGACCGAGGACGTGCGCGAAGGCATCGCGGCCTTCCTCGAGAAGCGCCCCCCCGGTTCGCCGGTCGCTGACCGGGCGGATTCCTGTCGATGCGCCGGCGGTTCCTGCTCCTCGTCGCGGCCGTGCTCGTGGTGCTCGGCGTACTCTACGAGGGGATGAGGAGCCGCCCTCCGGAGGCCGAGCCGCTCGAGCGCGGCACGCCGCTGCGCCCGGACGAGACGTCGCGGATGGAAGGCGGCGTGCTGCTGCGTTTCACCCGTGGCTCCGAGGCGGTTCTCGAGCTGAACGCGACCAGCATGGCGCAGCTCGAGGGCGGAGCGCACTTCGTCCGTGATGTCCTCGAGCTGCGGGCGTTCATGGCCGACGGCCGCTACGTCTCGCTCAGTGCGCGCAGCGGCACGGTGCGCACGTCCGGACAGAAGCGCGAGAACGTGTCGGTCGTGCTCAAGGGCGACGTCCGCGTGCTCGACCCGGAGGGGTTCCGCCTCGTGACCGACGAACTGCAGTACGACACGGCCCTGCGGCGGCTGTCGGGCCCGGGGCCGGCGCGGCTGAGCGGACCGGGACTTCGAAGCCGCATCGAGGCGTTCGAGTACCGGCCCGACGAACGGGTGATCGAGACGCGGGGCGCGGTCGAGGCGGACCTCGGCGGCGATCTCCCATGGCGCTTCGATGCGGCGCGGGCACTGTACCGGCTCGGCCCGGGCGAGTTCGTCTTTCCGGGTGCCTTCCGCGCGCGGCAGCCCGATCGTTCGATTCTCGGCTCCGCCGGGGTGATCCGGCCCGCACGCGACGACCGCCCGCTCCAGTTCGAGGGCTCGGGGCCGGTCGTCGTGACGGGACCGGGACCCGGCGTGAGCTGGCAGCTCACCGCGGGAAGCCTGGCCGTGATCCGACCCGGAACCGTGCCGGGCAGCGCCGAGGCCGGACGCGGAACGTCGATCGCGGCGCGGAGCCGGGAGGGTGCGGGACGTGGTGCCCTCGGAGCCCCGCGCTGGACGATCGAGCCGGCGGCCGACGACGATCGGACGACCATCGCACGGGCCCCTGACGGCTTCGCGGCGCGCTGGACGCCGGCCCGGGGACAGCCTTGGTCCGCGACCGGCGCGGAACTGATCGTCCGGCGGGAGCCGGGCCGTGGCGTGGCCCGGCTCGAGGCCAGAGGGAAGGTCGGCGTCTCCGGCGGGGCGGGGGTCAGGGTGCTCGGCGAGCGGCTGTCTTGGTCGATCGAGACCCCCGAACAGGTGCTGGTCGAAGGCCACGGCGCGCGGGCGATGAAGGGGCAGGACCTGATCGAGGCGCCGACGATCCGCTATCTGCGGGCCGAGCGGCTGCTGGTCGGGCAGGGAGGAGCGATCACCGAGATCGCCACCGTCTCGGGCCCGGAGTCCGGGCTCTTCGCCGGCGAGGAGCCGGTCCGGGTTCGCAGCGAGAGCGTCGCCGTACCGCTCGAGGGCGGGACGATCGAGTTCCGAGGCCCGGTCCAGGCGTGGCAGTTCGACACCGTCCTGCGCGCGAGCCGGATGTCCTGGTCCGAGGCGGGGCGCGAACTCGTGGCGGAAGGCGATGTGGTCGGACGCTTCGTGGTCGGCAGGCGGACCGGTGCCGTGCGCACGCTGCGCACCTCGGCCCGGAGGCTGACCTACGACGCCGGCGGCAAGACGGCCCGACTCGTCGGCGAAGCGCGGTTCGAGGACGCCGACATCCGGCTCCAGGCCACCACGATAGATGTCGCGCTCGACGCGGCGGGCGAGGTCCGGCGGCTCGACGCCCACGGCGGGGTGGTCATCGAGCGGGGCGACGACGTCGGCCGGTCCGACCGGCTCGTGTGGACGGGGGGGCGAATGGGAGTCATCGAGCTGCTCGGCGAGAAGCGGCTCGCGCGCCTGCTGCCGGCGGGGCAGGGCAAGGAGGTTCGTGCCAGCCTGATCCGGTACCATCTGGCGTCGCGCCAGTACGAGACGGAAGGCGGGGGTGGGCGGAGCGTGATCACCGGCAAGCAGCGGGAGGCGGACGGCGATGGCGCGCCCTGAAACCGAGACCCGGCAGGAGCGCTGCGCCACGCCCTCCGACCAGGGGGCACGCCTCGAGGCGATACACCTGGTCAAGGCGTTCCGGCATCATCGCGCCGTCGATGACGTCACGCTGACCGTCGGTCCCGGAGAGATCGTCGGGCTGCTCGGGCCGAACGGTGCCGGCAAGACGACGACCTTCGCGATGATCGTCGGGCTGCTGCGGCCCGACAACGGCGAGATCCGCCTCGAGGATCGCAACCTGACCGACCTGCCGCTGCATCGACGGGCGCTCGCCGGCATCGCGTATCTCCCGCAGGAACCGAGCGTCTTCCGTCGCCTGACCGTCCGCGCCAATCTCGAACTCGTGCTCGAGGCGCTCGGACATGACGAGGACATGATCCACGAGACGACGACTTCGCTGCTTGCCGAGTTCGGCCTCGATGCCGTCGCGGACCGCCCGGCGTATCTTCTCTCGGGTGGCGAGCGCCGCCGCTGCGAGATCGCCCGGGCGATGACGATCTGCCCGCGAATCGTGCTGCTCGACGAGCCGTTCGCCGGCATCGATCCGATCGCCGTGGCGGACATCCAGCGTCTCGTCCGGAGGCTCGCCGCGCAGCGTATCGGCGTGCTGATCACCGACCACAACGTGCGGGAGACATTGCAAATAACCGACCGTGCCTATATCATCAACCGTGGGAAGATCTTCAGGAGCGGCTCTCCAGAGCAGCTTGCCACGGATGCGGAAGTGAGAGCGGTGTATCTCGGAGAAGACTTCCGGCTCGGTTGACACGGCGCCTGCGGGACGCCACGAACCGGAGAGTACTGGAGTCGGATGCCGTATCTCGAACAGAAGCTGCAGCCCAAGCTCAGTCAGCGCCTGATCATCACTCCGCAACTGCAGCAGGCCATTCGGCTGCTCCAGCTGAACAAGCTCGACCTGCAGCAGGAAATCTCCCAGGAACTCGTGGAGAACCCGGCTCTCGAGGAGGCCGCAACGCGCCTCGACGAGACCGCATCCGAACCCGACGCCGCGCCGGCCGAGCGCGAGGTGACCGCGGGAGCGGACGCCGACCGTTCCGACGACGACTTCGACTACGCCTCGTTCTTCCGGGACCTCGAGGACAGCTACCAGCCGACGCGCGGAATGCGCGAACAGCGCGGTACCGACGAGCTTCCGTCGCTCGAGCAGATCGTCAGCACCGGCCAGCGCCTCGCCGATCATCTCCTGTGGCAGCTCGAGATGACCATTCCCGGTGGCAAGCCGCGACGGATCGGTGAAGCGATCATCGGCACCCTCGACGAGCGCGGATACCTCGAGGCGACGGACAGCGAACTGGCCGGCATGGCGCCGGAGGGCGAGACCTGGACGCCCGGGGAGATCACCCGCGTCCGCGAGCAGATCCGTCGCTTCGACCCCGTCGGCGTGGCGAGCCGCGACGTTTCCGAATGCCTGCTCGCGCAGCTCGAGGTGGCCGGCCTGTCCGAATCGAAGGCGGCGGAGGCGATCCGCGATCACCTCGACCTGCTCGAAGGACAGCGCGACGAGGAACTGCAGGAGGCGCTCGGAGTCGACGAGGCCGAGCTGGCCGGCATCCTCGACGTGATCCGCCATCTCGACCCGCGACCCGGCGAAAAATACAATTCCCAGGAAACGACATACATCACGCCTGATGTGCATGTCGTCAAGGACGGGGACGACTACCGGATCGTGCTCAACGAGGACGGGCTGCCGCGGCTGCGCGTCTCGCCGTCGTACGTGCGCATGCTCGAGCGGGCCGCTCGCGGCGAGGAGTCCGATCACTCCGCGCGGGAGTTCGCTCGCGACAAGGTGCGGTCGGCGATGCGGCTGATCCGCAGCCTCGAGGAACGCCAGCGGACGATCTACAAGGTCGCCCAGAGCATCGTGAAGTTCCAGCGGGACTTCCTCGACCGCGGGATCGAGGCGATCCGGCCCCTGGTCCTCCGTGACGTGGCCGAGGACATCGGCATGCACGAGTCGACCGTCAGTCGCGTCGTGAACTCGAAGTACATGCACACGCCGCGCGGCCTGTTCGAGATGCGTTTCTTCTTCCACAGCGGGCTGTCCGCAGCGGGCGGCGAGTCGATCTCGTCGCTGACGGTCAAGGAGAAGATCAAGCGCCTGGTGGCGGAAGAGCCGGCACAGAAACCGCTGAGCGACCAGGCGATCGCGAATGTGCTGAAGAAGGAGGGTCTCAGGATCGCGCGTCGGACCGTGGCGAAGTATCGGGAGGAACTCCGCATTCCACCGTCGACGGAGCGCCGGCGACGGGCGGCTCGCGGACGCCAGTGAGACCTCGCCGGCCGGCGCGTCTGTACGACAGCGATCCGTGGCGGTCGCCGCGGACCATCCAGGCTGGGGGAGCAGTCCTCCGGAAAGGAGCCCTGCCATGACGATTGACTTCGTCGGACGTCATCTAGAGTTGACTCCCGAGATGAGGGCGTACGCGCTCGAGAAGGTCAACAAGCTCGGGCGCCTCGTCGACGATCTCGACATCCACGTCACGCTGAGCCAGGAGAAGCATCGCAAGACGTGCGGGATCGTGGCGCGGGGACGCGGGGTCGTTCACTCGGGCGAGGTGACGCACGACGATCTGCACCAGGCGATCAACGAAGCGGTCGACATCCTGGCGCGTCAGCTTCGCAAGCAGAAGACGTCACGGCTGTCCGAACGGCGCGAGGGCGCGCCGTCGATCCGGCGGGAAGCCGCCGGCGAGGCGAAGTCCGGTGGGGTCTGAACGCCGGTTCACCGTCAGCAACCCGGGGAGGCCGCCTGCGGCCTCCCCGTCGCTTTCTAATGCGGGAGACACCATGCGATGAGTCCGGACAGGACATCGCTGCCGGCAGGAATGGAGGGGGATCCGCACCAGGCCCTGCTCGTCGACGTCGTGCGGGTCGCCCCGGCGACGGAGGGCGATCTCGAGGCGATCGCGGCGACGTGCGCGGGAACCGCGAGCGTCGCCGTCGTCCGGGGCCGGGTGGCGGACGCAGCCGTCGAGCTGGCCCTGTCCTGTACGTTGATCGTAGCGACGAAGGACGCGCATCTCGTCGGGGGCGGTGCTCGCCCGCCCGGTCTGGCGGGAACCGCGCAGCGGCTGGCGCGACGGCTCGGCGCGGGCGGAGCCCTGCTGTTCTGGCTCGACGAGTCGGGATGGTCCGCAGAGCAGGCCTGCGAGCGGGGACTGGTCGACGAACGACACGAGGACGCCGCGGGGCGGGCCGCCGAACTGCTGGCGCTGTGGCAGGACAGCGGCGGTGCCGCACGCGAGCTGACCGGTCTGCTGGCACGCGCCGGCAGGCTGTCGCCCGGCTGTGCCCGTGCGTTCGAGCGCGCGGCCTTCGCCCTCGCCTTCTCGAACGAGACCGCCCGACGCGGCGCGCGGCGCTTTTTCGAGCGGAGCTGACGCGGTGCGGTCGTCCGGTGACGCTGGTGCAACGATCATCCGCGACGCCTCCGGCGTCCGGCTGGTGCTCGACGACGGCCGATCGGTCAACATCCTGACGGAAAGCCGGCTCGCGGCACTGGCCCGACTTGTCCGACATCTCGCGGGCGATCCGGAACCTCCGCGCTGGCTCGCCATCGAGGGCAATCCGCGCGGCTCGTTCGCGGCCGGGGCCGATCTCGAACGGCTCGCGAGACTCGATCCACTGGCCGCACTCGATCTTTCCCGCGCGGGGGAGCGGTTGATGACCGTGCTCGAGCAGGCGCCGTTTCCGGTCGGCTGTCTGGTCGACGGTCACGCCGTCGGTGGCGGATTCGATCTGGCGTTGAGCTGCGACCTGCTGGTGGCGACCAGGCGTTCTTGGTTCGCCCACCCGGGGATCGGCCGCGGGTTCTTCACCGGTTGGGGCGGGACCGACAGCGTCCCGTTCGCGGCGCGCGGAATGACCGGCGCCCGCGCGCTGCTTGCGGCGTCGCGGCTCGACGCCGCCGACATGCTGCGCGCCGGCCTTCTCGGCGGTCTGGCGCCGGATGCCGCGGCCGGTCGCGCGACACTCCGGCGTGGGCTCGCGGCGCTCGGCGACTGGTCCGCGGCATCGCGCGCGGCCTGGCGCCGGGCACGACGTCCCGGAGCGCCCCGGGCGCTGCTTTCCGCCCTGGCCCGCGTTGACACCCCCAGACCCCGGTGCTAGCGTCGCCCTCCGTCGCGGAATCCGGTGTGCGTCGCGCTTGTTCGGGGTCTCGACACGCATGAGAAAAGTCCTTGTTGCCGATGACAGCTCGACGATCCGCAAGGTCGTCGAACACGCCCTGACCGGGGCGTCGGTGCGCGTGATCCAGGCCAGCGAGGGGCGGGAGGCACTGCTTGCGGCCGAACGTGAGCAGCCGGAACTCATCCTGTGCGACACCGAGCTTCCGGGGCTCAACGGGTACGAGATCGCGGCTCGCATTCGCGAGCACGATGTCCTGCACGGGACGCCGGTGCTGCTGATGCGGGGGGCCTTCGAGGCGTTCGACGAGCGGCGAGCGCGCGAATGCGGGGCGACGGCATCGATCGAGAAACCGTTCTCGCTCGAGACGCTCGTCGAACTGGTCCAGCGGACGCTCGAGCAGTCCCCCGTCCCGCCACGGCCACCCGCTGCGCCATCGTCGTCGCGCGTCGAGGCCGGCGAGAGTGACGAGCGGGAGCAGCCGGTGCGCATCACGCTCGAGCCCGAATCCGACGACGACGCTCCGCTCGAGCTGGACGTCCTCGGCTCCACGCCGATCGACATCGAGGACGACGAACCGCTCGGTCCGCTGGCCGATCCGGTCGCCGGAATCGAGTCCGTCGATGCCCCCTTGCCGGGCGAGCAGGGCTTCCGGCTTCCCGGAGGGCCCGCGCGCCGTCCGGAGCAGGATGCGGGATCGCGCGCGGAGCTGGCGGAGGAGGTGCGCCGGCAAGTCGCGGCGCTCGCTCCCGGGATCATCCGCGAGATCGCCTGGGACGTCGTCCCCGATCTTCTCGAACGGCTGCTGCGCGAGGCACGGGCGCGGCACCGCACGCCGCCGGAGTCCGGAGAACCCGATCGATGAAACTGCTGGACAAGGCGTTCGCCCCGGAGACCTACGAGTCCCGGGTGGCGCGACTCTGGGACGAGGCGAAGATCTTCCGGGCCGACCCGGAGCGCGGCGGGGAGCGCTTCAGCATCGTGATTCCCCCCCCCAACGTGACAGGCTCCCTGCACATCGGGCACGCCCTCGACTACACGCTGCAGGACGTGATCGTCCGGCGCCAGCGGATGCTGGGCAAGGACACGTTGTGGGTCCCCGGCTCCGACCATGCCGGAATCGCCACGCAGATGGTCGTCGAACGCCACCTGCGCGAGCAGGGGCTGACCCGGCACGACCTGGGACGGGACCGCTTCGTCGAGGAGGTCTGGAAGTGGAAGGAGACCTACCACGCACGGATCGTGGCGACCCTCAGGCGCCTCGGCTGTTCTTGTGACTGGTCGCGTGAACGCTTCACGCTCGATCCGGGCCTCTCGCGCGCGGTGCGGGAAACGTTCGTGCGGCTCCACGAGGAGGGCCTGATCTACCGTGGCGAGCGGCTGATCAACTGGAGCGTCGGCAGCCAGACGGCCCTGTCGGACCTGGAAGTCCTGCGGGACGAGCCCGAAGAAGGCGAGCTGTGGTCGTTCGCCTACCCGATCGAGGGTGGCGGGGAGATCGTCGTCGCCACCACCCGGCCGGAGACGATGCTCGGCGATACCGCCGTGGCGGTCCATCCGGAGGATCCACGCTGGAAGGACGTCATCGGCCGGCGCGTGATCCACCCGTTCTTCCCGGAGCGCGAGATCAGGATCATCGCCGACGAGGCGCTGGCGGATCCGGAGACGGGCACCGGCGCGGTCAAGGTCACGCCGGCCCACGATCCGAACGACTTCGAGTGCGGCAGACGCCACGGACTGGCGCTGATCAACATCCTGAATCCGGACGGAACGCTGAACGAGAACGCGGGGCCGTTTGCCGGACTCGACCGGTTCGAGGCCCGCGAGCGCGTCAAGCAGGCGCTCATCGAGCGCGGACTGTTCCGTGGCAGCCGGAAGCACATGTACACGCCGGGGCGCTGCCAGCGGACGAAGACGATCGTCGAGCCGATGCTCTCGACGCAATGGTTCGTGCGCATGGAGGCGCTGGCCGGGCCCGCGCTCGAGGCCGTGCGTCGGGGCGAGATCCGGTTCATTCCGTCGAGCTGGGAGAAGACCTACTTCCACTGGCTCGAGAACATCGAGGACTGGTGCATCTCGCGTCAGCTCTGGTGGGGACACCGGATTCCGGCCTGGCACTGTCGCGACTGCCACGAGATCACGGTCGCGCGGGAGACCCCGGAGGCGTGTCGTGCCTGCGGTTCGACCGGCATCGAGCAGGACCCCGACGTGCTCGATACGTGGTTCAGCTCGCAGCTCTGGCCGTTCAGCGTGTTCGGCTGGCCCGAGGACACGCTCGAACTGCGGCGCTACCACCCGACCGACGTGCTGGTCACCGGTTTCGACATCATCTTCTTCTGGGTCGCGCGGATGATCATGTCGTCGCTGCACCTGACAGGGAAGATCCCGTTCCATACCGTGCTGTTCCACGGTCTGGTGCGCGACGAGCACGGCAAGAAGATGTCCAAGTCGACCGGCAACGCGATCGATCCGGCCGAGACGATCGATCGTCACGGGGTCGATGCGCTGCGTTTCACGCTGGCGGCGATGAGCAGTCCCGGGTCGGACATCGCGCTCGCGGAAAGCCGGCTCGAGGGCTATCGGGCGTTTCTCAACAAGCTGTGGAACGCGACGCGTTTCCTGCTGATGCGGCTGCCGGGCGAGCCGGCATCGGCGCGGAGCCGCTACGGGTTGGGGGATCTCGACGCGCTGGATCGCTTTCTCGTGGCGGCGTACCTGGACATGGTCGACGAGGTCGACCGGGCGATGGACGCCTTCCGCTTCGACCAGGCCGTCGAGGCGATCTACCACTTCCTGTGGCACACGTTCTGCGACTGGTCGATCGAACTTTCGAAGCCGGACCTGTCACCGGATGCCGCCGCGGACGGACACGGTGCGATCCGCGCGAGCGTGATGCTCGACGTGCTCGACGGAGCCCTGCGACTGCTGCATCCGTTCGCGCCGTTCATCACCGAGGAACTCTGGCAGCACCTGCCGCGGCGGGCGAGAGATCCCGAATTGCTGGCGATCGCGCCGATCCCGACGGCGGCGGATCCGGCCGTGCCCGTTCCGCGGGAACTCGACCGGGCGGCGGCGCGGGCTCGGGTGGAGAACTGGCTGATCGAGCCGGTCAGCACGATCCGCGGGCTGCGCGCAGGGACGGCGATTCCTCCGGGTCGCCCGGTCCCGGTCATGCTCCGCCCGCGGCACGCGGAGGGTCGCGAGGCGCTGGCCGAGTTCTCCGGACGGATCGGCACGCTCGTCCGGGCCGATCCGGTCCGCCTGCTCGACGGACCGGCACCGGAGGTACCGGCCCTTCGGCAGGTCGCCGAACACGTCGAAGTCGTCATTCCGCTCGAGGGCACGGTCGACCTCGAGCAGGAGCGGGCGCGGCTCGCGCGTGAACGGGGCAAGCTGATGCGGGAACGCGACGGCCTGGCGCGCAAGCTGGCGAATCCGAAGTTCCTGGAGAAGGCCCCCGCGACCGTCGTCGAAAAGGACCGCGGGCGCCTGGCTTCCGTCGAGGCGCGCCTGGCGGAGGTCGAGCGTCTGCTCGAGCAGCTCCCGTGACCGGAGAGTTCCCGCGCGCGCGCGCGGTGAGGATCCTCCGCGACGCGCTGGACGAAGACCTCGGCCCGGGCGGTGACGTCACCTCGGAGGCGACGGTACCCGCCGGCGTGCAGGCGTCCGCCGTGCTCGTCGCGCGCGAAGAACTCGTCGTCGCCGGACTGCCGCTGATCGCCCTCGCGTTCGGCGAGATGGCGACCCGGCTCGGCGTCCCGGCGCCGGCCGTCGAGCTGCTGTCCCGCGACGGCCGGCGTGTCCGCGCCGGGGACGGGCTGGCGCGGATCGCCGGAGACGCGCGGGCGATCCTCGGAGGCGAGCGCGTGCTGCTCAATCTCGTCGCCCGGCTGTCCGGAATCGCGACGCTGACCGCGCAGGCGGTCGGGGAAATCGCCGGCACGCGGGCGACGATCGCCGACACGCGCAAGACGACGCCGCTGCTGCGCGCGCTCGAGAAGTACGCGGTGCACGTCGGCGGCGGGGAGAACCACCGGCAGACGCTCGACGAACTGGTGATGGTCAAGGACAACCACAAGCTGATCGCGGGCGGCATTCGGGAGGCGATCGCCCGCCTGCGGGCGGCCGGGGTCGATCCTCGCGACACCGAGATCGAGGTCGACACGTTCGAGGAGTTCGAGATCGCGCTCGAGGAGGGGGCGGGGTGGATCCTGCTCGACAACATGGATCCCGCGCAGGTCCGGCGCTGCGCGTCGCTGGCGGCGGGGCGGGCGCGGCTCGAGGTCTCCGGCGGGCTGCGTCCGGGTCGGCTGCGGGCCTACGCCGAGGCAGGCGTCGACCGGCTTTCGCTCGGGTGTCTGACGCACGGCGCGCGCGCCGTCGACGTGGCGCTCGACGTGACGCCCGGTCGTGATCACCGATGAACGACGAGCCGGGACCCGAGATCGCCCGTGCCGTGGCCGCCGCCTGGCCGGCGGGCCGCCGACGCTGGGCGCTCCAGGGCTGGCGGCGCTGCGACTCGACGATGGACCGCGCTCGCGCATGGCACGCGAGCGAGGGGGTCCGGCCAGGGGCCGTCGTCGCCTGGCACCAGACCGCCGGTCGCGGGCGGCTCGGCCGCCGGTTCGTCTCGCCGCCCGGCGGCCTGTACTTGACGGCCGTTCTCCCCGCTCCGACACGTCTTGCGCAGGCCCACCGTCTCGGACTCGCGGCGGCGGTCGCGGTTCGCCGGGCGGTGGCGGCGCTCGGCGGTCCGGAGCTGGCCTTCGACTGGCCCAACGACCTGATGAGCGGGAAGGGAAAGGTCGGCGGAATCCTGTCTGAACTGATCGCCGGGCCCGGACAGCCGGAACCGCCGGTCACGCTGGTCGGAATCGGGATCAACACCGGTCCCGATCCGCGCGTGTCCGACGCCGCGGCGGCGGGGCCCGCCGCACCGCTCGTGATGGACGGGCCGGTCGATCGGGCGCGGCTGGCGGCGCTCGTTCTGACCGACCTCGACGCGCTGCATCAGGTCGGAGACCGGGACGGGCCGTGGCGCGACGTCCTCGCGCAGCTCGAGGCCTGCCTGGTGGCGGGCGGGAGGCACGTGACGCTGCGCCTGCACGACGGTCCGGTCGTTTCGGGGCGGATCCTCGGGCTGTCCGCGGACGGGGCGCTGCGCGTTCTCACCGCGGAGGGACGGCCGGTCGAGGTCCGCCATGGCGAGCTGGTCAGGAGCGTCTGACTGCGTGCGCCGCCCTCCGGCGGTGTGAACGGCTTTCGGACAGCGGGTTTCATGCATAATGCGGGCTGGATCCGCCGCCCATGGGCGGGGGGAGGCGGGGGGAGGACGACCGGAGCGGTGCTGCTCGCGATCGACGTCGGCAACACGCACGTGGTGATCGGACTCTTCGACGGTGCACGTCTCGTCCGTTCGTGGCGGGTCTCTTCGCGCCGCGACATGACGTCCGACGAACTGCTCGTGCTCTTCGGCGGGCTGCTCGGCGAGCGCGTCGGCGAGATCGGCAGTGCGGTGGTCGGCTCGGTCGTCCCGCCGCTGACGTCGAGTCTGCTCGAGGCGCTGACGGCGTTGACCGGGACCCGACCGCTGGAGGTCGCCCCGGGCGTCCGGACCGGCCTGAAGATCCGGATGGACAATCCGCAGGAGGTCGGCGCCGACCGCATCCTCAACGCGGTGGCGGCCTGCGAGCGGTACGAGGGGCCGACGATCATCGTCGATTTCGGCACGGCGACGACGCTCGACGTCGTCACCGCCGACGCCGAGTATCTCGGCGGCATCATCACACCGGGACCGCGGCTCGGAGCCGAGGCCCTCTCGCTGCGCGCGGCACGTCTTCCGCGCGTCGATCTGTCGGTCCCGCAGCGGGTGCTGGGCCGGAACTCGATCGACGCGATCCGCTCCGGACTGCTCCACGGGCATGCCGCGATGGTCGACGGCCTGGCCCGGCGAATCGAAGACGAGGTCGGCGTCGTGCGCACGATCGTCGTGACGGGGGGGCTCGCCGACGTCATCGCTCCGCTGATGACTCGCGTCGATGCGAACGACGCGGATCTTACGCTCGAGGGACTGCGCCTGGTCCACGAAAGGAACCGGATATGAGACGGATCCTGTTCGTCTGCACGGCGAACATCTGCCGTTCCCCGACGGCGGAGTACTACATGCGGCATCTGCTCGAGAAGCTCGGCTCGCAGGAGCGGGTCATCGTGCGCTCGGCGGGCATCATGGGACTCGAAGGCCGGGCCGCCGATCCGGTGGCATGCAGTCTCCTGCGGCAGCGCGGGATCGACATGAGCGAGCACCGGTCTCGGGGAGTCGACACCGAGGAGGCGCACGCCGCCACCAGCATCATCGTGATGGAGCGCCGCCATCGGGCGTGGTTCCGCGAGCACCTGCCCGAGACGCTGGACAAGGTCTCGCTCCTGCGCGAACACGTCGACGGCCCGAAGGATCTCGCCGATCCGATCGGCGAGGGACTCGACAGCTATGAACGCTGTCTCGACGTGCTGTTCCGCGCGGTGGAGAGCCTGACGGTCACGGTCAGCTATCCTTCCTG
>JAJRXN010000124.1 GCA_024276295.1 Acidobacteriota bacterium | reverse complement strand
TCTCGCTGGCCGACTTCGTCGCCCCGCGCGAGTCCGGCGTCGAGGACTGGCTCGGGCTGTTCGTGGTGACGGCGGGACACGGGGTCGACGAGCTGGTCGCCCGGTTCGAGGCGCAGCAGGACGACTACCACGCGATCATGGCCAAGGCGCTCGCCGACCGGCTGGCCGAGGCGTTCGCCGAACGGCTCCACGAACGCGTGCGCAGGGAGCTGTGGGGCCATGCGCCGGACGAGGACCTGTCCTGCGAGGAGCTGGTCCGCGAACGATACGTGGGCATCCGTCCGGCCCCCGGCTATCCGGCCTGTCCCGACCACAGCGAGAAGCGGACCCTCTTCGAACTGCTCGACGCGGAGCGCACCGTCGGCGTCCGCCTGACGGAGAGCTTCGCGATGCTCCCGGCGGCGTCGGTCGCGGGTTACATCTTCGCGCATCCCGAGAGCCGCTACTTCGGCGTCGGGAAGATCGGTCCCGACCAGGTCGCCGACTACGCCGCGCGCAAGGGCGTGCCGGTGGCCGAGGTCGAGCGCTGGCTCGCGCCGCATCTCGCGGCACCGGCCGGCGGGGAGACCTCCACGGGATGAGCGACGCGGCCGCGCTCGGGCGACGGCGGCGGGCGGCACGGCGCCTCGAGCAGGCGCTCGCGTCCCTTGCCCGCGGCGACGAGCGGGACGGCGCGCGTCTGCTGCGCCGGCTCGATCCGGCGGATCTCGTCGCAGTGCCGGCGCTGCTGCGCTACGCGTTCGCCGCTCTCGGATGCGGCGAGCACGCGCGGGCGCGCGAAGCGGCGCGCCGCGCGGCGGAGAGCGATCCGCGCGAACCGCGCGCACATCTGCTGCACGGGCTCGCGCTGCGCCGCGCAGGGCGGCTGGCGGACGCGCTCGCGGCGTTCGACCGTGCGCTGGCCCTGCGCCCCGGCTGGCCGGACGCGGTCGTCGACCGGGCCCTGACGCTCGAGGACCTCGGACGGTACGAGCAGGCGGCCGAGGCGGCGCTGGACGGGCTCGCGGGTGCGCCGGACGATCCGGACCTCCTCAACGTCGCGGGCTCGGCGCTGCTGGCCCTCGGCGAGCCGGAGCGGGCTCTCGGTCCGTACCGCCGGCTCGTCGAGATCGAGCAGGGGGCCGCGTGGGCCCGCTGGAATCTCGCCTGCGCCCTGCTGGCGGCCGGACGGTTCCGGGAAGGGCTCGAGCTGTACGAGGCGCGGCTCGCGCTCCGTCCCGAAGACGCCTTCGCCGGCGGGACGGCGCCGCGGCTCGAACCCGGCGAGCCGGTCGCCGGCCGGCGGGTGCTGGTCTGGCACGAGCAGGGGCTCGGCGACACGCTGATGGCCTGCCGGTTCCTGCGCCTGCTGGCCGGACAGGGAGCCGAGCTGGTCGTTCGCGTGCCGGCGCCGCTCGTGCGCCTGCTCGCCGGTCGTCCGGAAGTCCGCGCAGTCGTCACGCCGGCCGATCCGCTGCCGGACCACGACCGGCAGGTCCCGTTCATGAGCCTGCCGCGGCTCGTCGATCCGGATCTCGATCGGGCGGCTTCGCTCGTGCCGTACCTGTCGGCGGAACCGCGCGAGGACCTCGTGCCACGGGCGGCGCGGGCCGTGCGGCTGGCGGTCGGCGTGGCCTGGGCCGGGCGCGCCGGTCACGCGGAAGACCGCTGGCGTTCGATGCCGGCGTCGGCCCTCGCGCCGCTGGCCGGGCGCCCCGATCTCGCGCTCTGCTCGCTGCAGACCGGGGAACGGGCCGGCGAGCTGCACGGCGAACGCGTCTTCGATCTGGCCCCGCGGCTCGACGACCTGGCGGTCACGGCCGGGGTGCTCCGGGCGCTCGACGCCGTCGTGACGGTCGACAGCGCGCTGGCGCACCTGGCGGGAGCGCTCGGCTGCCGCGTGCTGGTCCTGCTGCCGCGCGCGGCGGAGTGGCGCTGGGGGCCGGCCGGGGAGCGCTCGCGCTGGTACCCCACGGCGACCCTGGTCCGGCAGCGCCGACCCGGCGCGTGGGACGACGTCGTCGCGCGTGTCGCGGAACGGCTCGCGGCGATCGGCTCCCGGGAGCGGGGACGGCGATGAGCCCGGCGCCCTGGATCCAGCGGAGCTGGAGCCTGGAACTCGGCGAGCCGATCACGGCGATGGATTGGTCGGCTGACGGCCGGACGCTGGCCGTCGGCACGGCGGCGGGACGATTGGTGCTGCTCGGCGATCGCGGCCGCACGCTGGTCCGGGAGGCGGCCCACACCGGCCGCGTCGAGACGCTGGCCTTCAACCCGCGTCACGATCAGCTCGCCACCGCCGGAGAGGACGGCTGGCTGCGGCTGTGGCATCCGGCGCGCGGCGCGGAGGGCGCGCTCGACCTGGGCGTGCGTCCCGCCAGGCTCGTGTTCCGAGAAGACGGCGAGCGGCTCCTGCTGGCCACCGTCCGGCGGCTGCTCGTCGCGGATCGTCACGGGCGGCTCACCTGCGCGACGGTCGACCTGCCCGGCGGCGTGCCCGCCGTCGCCTGGTGCGGCGAAGGCCGGCGCCTGCTGGCGGCCGGGGCCGCGGGGCTCGTGCTCTTCGACGCCGTCGCCGGGCGGCAGCTCGACGTCGTCGCAGGCGACGGCGTGGAGTGCCTCGTCGCGTCGCGCGATGGCCGGCTGATCGTCGTGCAGGACTCCACGGGCGTGGTGCGGGCATTCGGACTCGCCGGCGACCGGCTGATCGAACGGCGTGCCGGGACGGAGCCGCTGGCGCCGCTCCGCTCGCCGGTCCTGCGCGGCGACGGCTCGCAGCTCGCGGCGGCCGCCGACGGCCGGGTGTTCGTCTGGAGTCTCGCGGGATCGGACGGTGAACTCCCGGTCCGGCCGCTCGACGGCGGGACCCGGCCGGAGCGACTGGCTTACGCGCCCGACCGGACATGGCTGGCGATCGTCGGCGGGACGCGGCTCGAACTGCACGATCCGGACAGCGCGCAGCGGCTGGCCGCGATCGACGGTGTCGGCGCTCCGGTGGGCACGCTGAGCTGGGCGCGCAAGGCGGGACGCCGGCTCGCCCTCGCGCTCGGTACCGCGGAAGGGCTCGTCGACGTGTTCGATCTCGGCTGACCGCCGTGCGCCCGTTCCGGGGGCGGGGTCAGTCGTCGCGCTCCGTCTCGCTCTGCGCGGCGGCATAGCTGCGGATCTTCTCGATCGCCGCCTGGAACCCGTTGGCGCGCGTCGGGGTCAGGTGCTCGGCGAGACCGAGCTGCCGCAGGAAGTCCGGCGGCGTGGCGAGGATCTCCTCGGGCGTCCGGCCGTCGTAGACCCGCATCAGGATCGCCAGCAGTCCGGAGACGATCGCTGCGTCGCTGGCGGCGTGGAAGTGGAGCCGGCCGTCGCGCCGCTCGGGAACGATCCAGACCCGCGACTGGCATCCGCGGACGCGGAACTCCTCGCGCCGCCACTCGTCGGGAAACGGCGGCAGCCTGCGGCCCAGCTCGATGATGTACTGGTAGCGTTCGGTCCAGTCGTCCAAGAAGCTGAACTCGTCGACCAGGCGGCGGACCGCCTCGTCGATCGGCTCGCGGGGTTCGTCGGGAGCGGGAGACTCGCGCACGGTCGTCGACCTCGCCGGACGCCGCCGGCATGGCCAGTCTACCCGGCGCGCCCGGGACCGGCCGGGAATGCCCGGCTGGCCGGGCGCGGAGTCGGGGGTGCGAGCACGTGCTCCCCCCGAAGGTGGTATGAATACCCAAACCCGTGCCCGCCGAGCCGGCGGAATCTCGGGCGCCTTCTTCCGTCGGGCGGGCACGCTCCGCAAGGAACCGGTGAAAGGAGGATCGAGATGTCACATGCCACGGCGTGGACCGGCTCGCTTCTCGTCATCGTGCTGCTGGGGGCGAGCACCGCGCTCGCTCAGCAGCCGGTCGCCTCGCAGTCGTTCTCCTGCGACGACGGCCGGGAGTACTGGGTCTTCGCCGAAGGTCGGGACGCGAGTTGCCGGGAACGGGCGCCCGGACTGTTCGAGTGCTCCGATGCCTCGGAAACCGACGCCGCGAGGGGTGGGTGCGAGGCCGGGTGCGCGTGGAAGCGCTACGCGGCCGGCTGCCAGCTCGTGATCGACGGGCAGCTGATCCTGCAACAGGGCGTCGACCTCGAGTGTCCCGATGGACGGGTGTATCACATCGAGGACGACAGCGGCACGTGCAGGACCACGAACAACAGGACCTCGACCGGCACGGGGGAGTGCTCGATCAGCGACGGAACCACCACGATCATCACGGTCCAGGCATCCTGCACGAGCGGCTGCACGCTCTCGCGCCCCGGAACCGACTGCAAGTGCACGAAGGGGTGCGGGCCTCCCGACAAGAAGTGAGCGCCACAGGCGGCGGGTCCGGCGGCCAGGCGCAGGCGCCCGGGCCGCGCCTCTCCGTGCTCGCGGCCGGGTCCGGCCCGGGATCCGGCTGGCCCCGAAGGCGCCGGCTCCGTAGATTTCCCGCCGGGTCTCGCGGGGGAGAGGCGCAGGGCGCCGATGCCGCGAACCGAGAACATCCACATCCGCGGGCTCGAGCCGCTGGTTTCGCCCGCCGAGCTGAAGCTCGAGCAGCCGCTGAGCGAGCGCGCCGCGCGCACCGTCGTCGAGGCGCGGCGCGCGATCGGGGCGATCCTCACGGGTGAGGACCGGCGCCTGCTGGCGATCGTCGGTCCCTGTTCGATCCACGACCTGGCCGCCGCGCGCGAGTACGCCGCGCGGCTCGGCGAGCTGGCGGAGCGGCTGTCCGACCGGCTGCTGATCGTCATGCGGGCCTACTTCGAAAAGCCGCGCACCGTCTGTGGCTGGAAGGGGCTGATCAACGACCCGCACCTCGACGGGACGTTCGACATGGCCACCGGGCTGCGCCGGGCGCGCGGCCTGCTGCTCGAACTGGCCGAGGCGGGGCTGCCGGCGGCGACCGAGATGCTCGATCCGATCACGCCGCAGTACATCGCCGATCTCGTTTCCTGGGCCGCCATCGGAGCGCGCACCACCGAGAGCCAGACGCACCGGCAGATGGCCAGCGGACTGTCGATGCCGATCGGATACAAGAACGGCACCGACGGGTCGATCGACAGCGCGATCCACGCGCTCGCCGCCGCCTCGCGCCCGCACAGCTTTCTCGGCATCGACCTCGGCGGGCGGACCTGCATCGTGCACACCACGGGCAACCCATGGGGGTCGGTGATCCTGCGAGGGGGCAAGGACGGACCGAACTACGACCCGGCGCAGCTCGAGGAGGCGTTCGCGCGGCTCGAAGACGCCGGGCTCTGCTCGCGGCTCATCGTCGACTGCAGCCACGCCAACTCGCGCAAGGACCACACGCGCCAGGCGGAGGTGTTCCGCTCGGTCGTCGCCACGCGGGTCGCCGGCGAGGAGCGGATCGTCGGGCTGATGCTCGAGAGCCATCTCGAGGAGGGCCGCCAGGATCTCGGGGACGATCCCGCCGCGCTGGCCTGGGGCGTGTCGATCACCGATGCCTGCATCGGCTGGGAGGAGACGCGCCGACTGCTCGAGGCGGCGCACCGCGATCTGGCCTCGGTCGCTCCGGCGTGACGGCGGCCCGCGGACCGGAAAAACGGGCCCGCAGGCCGTTGCGGAAGTTCCTGGCGGTTCGCCGTAACTCGTTCTATTCGCATGGGGATCTGAGGATTGTTCACCCCCGGGCGTAGTGGTACATTCCGGATCCCCGACCGATTCGGCGGTGATGCGGGATGATGACGCCCATCCCGTCCGGGGAGTCCCCGTCGATGCGCGGGCAGGGAAAGGCGGACCGTTCATGCAGGTCCTGGTCGCCAACGATGCCCGGCTGCTCACCGAACTGCGAGCCACGGCTCTCGGGCGCGACGGCTTTTCCCTGCACCTCGCCCACCCGGAACGGGACGTGGCCGAGCAGGCCGCGGAGCTGGCGCCGGCGGCGATCCTGCTCGCCGACGGCGAGGCGTGTCCCGATCCCGTCGGCGTGTGCCATCGGCTGCGCGCCCGGCCCGAGACCTGCACCACGCCGCTGATCGTCGTCGGACTCGCGTTTCATCGCCGGCGCCTCGAGGCGGCGGGAGTCGACGCGTTCGTCCCGCGGCCGCTGCGTCGGGGCGAACTGCACGAGGCGCTCGGCCGGATCCTCGCCATCGAGCCCCGCGCCGCGGTGCGCCGGGCGGTCGAGCTTCCGGCGCGGGTGCGCGACGAGGCCGCCGGTCGCGAGCGGACGGTGACGATCCACGATCTCTCCCTCAGCGGCGCGTTTCTCACCGGCGAGGAACTGCCGGAACCCGGCAGCCCGGCACGACTCGCGGTGACGGTCGCGGGACGACCGCTCGAGCTTCCCGCGCACGTCGTGCGTCGGGGCCGGGGCCGCGGGGGGCTGGCGGGGGCTGCGCTGAAGTTCGAGGCGGTGGACACCGCGACGAGGATCTTCCTCGGAGCGATCGCGCGTCAGGCGATCGATCTGCGGCCGTTCGGCTTCGGCGGGGGGGCACGATGAACCGTTCGCGCATCCTGGTCATCGACGACGACGCGGAGATCCTCGAGATGACCGGCCTGCTGCTCCGGGGCGAGGGGTGGGACGTCGACACCGCGTCTTCGGGGGAGGAAGGACTGTTCCGCGTCCATGAGCAGGACTACGGCCTGATCCTGCTCGACATCAACATGCCGGGGATGGACGGCTGGGAAGTGCTGCGGATCCTGCGCGAGGACCGCGAGACGGCCCGCATCCCCGTGATGATGTTCACCGTGAACTTCGAGGTGCGCGAAAAGCTGCGCGCGATGCAGCAGGGCGCCTCGGACTACGTCGTCAAGCCGTTCGATACCGGCGCGCTGGTCGCCCGCATCCGCGAGCGGCTCGGGGCGCCCTCGGGAGAACCGCGATGAGCCGGCGCGAGCGCGACGACTATCACCGCCTGCGCACGGCGTTTCTCCGGCTGCGGGCCGCGGTCCGCGATCCGAACACCGGCCTGTTCGGACCGGCCTATCACTTCGACCGCATCCGGGCGATGCTCGCCGACCGCCCGCGGGTCGGCGTGCTGTGGATCAGCCTCGGTGACTGCCGGCTGGTCGAGACGGTCTACGGCTGGGAGACCTACGACCGTCTGATCGCGCGCGTCGCCGACGCGCTGGTCGAGGGGGCGGGCGGGCTGCTGTCCGAGGAGACGATCATCGCGGCGGCGGGCGTCCACGCCGACGCGCTCGGCTGGTTCGTCGCGTCGACCGCCGAAGGCGATCCGGTCGACGGTCCGGCGGTCGAGGCGCTCGCGGCGCGGCTCGAGGAACGGCTCGGAGAGGAACTCGATCGCGAGATCGAACTCGGCGTGCTCGAGGGGCTCCGCGTGCGCGTCGGCGTCGCGCTGCTGACGGACCATCCGTTCCATCGCTTCGAACGCCGCGTGCTCGAGGCGCTCGACCGGGCGAGGACGGCGGCGGAGCGGCCCCTCGACGCGGACCGCCTCGGCTGGCTGGCCGAACTGCACCGCGTGCTGCGCGAGCGCGACGTGCGCTGCCTGTTCCAGCCTATCGTCGACCTGACGAGCGGCGAGACGGTCGGACTCGAGGCGTTCATCCGCGGCCCCGAGCGTTCGGTCTTCCGCTGGCCGAGGGTGATGTTCTCCGTCGGACACGATGCCGGGCTCGCCGGCGATCTCGACCGGGTCTGCCGCGGCCGCGTGATCTCATCCGTCGGCGAGGGCGACCCGCCGGCGCTGCTGTTCGTCAACACGCTGGCCGAATCGCTGCTCGATCCCGAGTGGCACGACGACGGGACGCTCGCGGCGCTCGCCTCCGCGGGGCTGTCGCCGGGACGGATCGTGCTCGAGGTGGCGGAGAGCCAGTTCGGAAGCGATCCGCTGGAGTTCGTCGAGCCGGTCCGCGAACTCAGGACGCGCGGCTACCGGCTGTCGCTCGACGACATCGGTTCGGGGCCCCGGACCAGCGCGCTCGTCGAGGCGCTCAGGCCGGACTTCATCAAGTTCGACATGACGCTGATCCGTGGACTCGAGGCCGACAGCCTGCGGCAGGAGGTCGTCCGCTCGCTCGTCCAGCTCGCGCGGCGGGCCGACGCGCGCCTGATCGCCGAGCGGGTCGAGACCGCCTCGGAGCGCGAGGCGCTTCTGGCCTGCGGGGCGCGGCTCGGTCAGGGCTATCTGTTCGGCGTCGAGCGTGCGGTGCGCCGCCACGGCGCGGGGTCCGGCGCACGGCCGCCGGGAGGCGCGGGATGATCGCGCTCGCACAGCTTCCGCTTCCCGAGCCGTGGTCCTTCGTGGTTCCCGGCGTGCTGACCGCGGTCGTCGCGGGCCTGCTGGTGCTGCTCGGCTGGGGACTCGGGAGGCGGACGCGGGAGCGCGGCCCGCGGCGCGACATCCTCGCGATGCTCGAACAGCTCGCCGCCGGGCGCTTCGACCTCGCCTTGCGCGTGGGAGCGGACGATCCCGACGCCGAGCTGATCCAGGCGATCGAGAAGCTCGCCGAGGCGCTGGCGCGCCGCGAGCACGACCCCGAGCCGCGGCGCCTGGCGCGGCTCGCGCGGGCGCTCGACGCGTCCCTGGATCGCGCGCTGCTCGTCGTCGATCCCGACTTCACGGTCACCGCCGCCAGCGCCGGCGCCGGCCCCCTGCTCGGTCTGCAGGAGCGGCTCGAGGGCCGGGGGCTCGACGAGCTGTTCGATCCCGACGCGCTCGCCGGATTCCTGGCGGGGCTGGCGCGGGCCCGGCGCGAAGAAGAGGGCGTGGCGACCGCGCGTCTCGCCGTCCGGGGCGGGTCGCAGGAGGTCGTCGTCGCCGCCCGCTGGCTCGACGGGGAGCGCCCCTCGGTGCTGGTCTGGATCGAACCGCTTCCGGCGGCGGCCGAGGACGCGCGGCGCGTGGCCGCCCGGCTGCGGGCGGTGCTCGACGGGCTCGGCGCGGGCGTGGCGATCGTCGAGGACGGCCGCATCGCCGAGGCCAACCCGGCGGCCCGGGCGCTGCTCGGCGCGCAGGCGGTCGGACGCCGGCTGGCCGACCTGGTGGCGGCGGAGGATCTCCTGCTGGTGCTCGACCGTGTCGGTCGCGCGGCCCGCGGCGAGAGCGTGCCGGCGTTCCGCTGTCACGTCGGGGGCACGGCGGGCGGGCGCCCCGTGCTCGTCGAGGCCGAGGCGATCGGGCTGCCGGCCGCCGGCGAGGCGACGGTCGTCGCGCTCGGTCTGCGGCCGGTCGGCGTCCCCGCGGTCGAGAGCCCGTTGATCCGGACCCGCGAGGCGCGGCTGCTCGGCGTACTCGACGCGCTGCCCGACGGCGTGGCCCTGCTGACCGAGCGGGACGCGCCGTCCGGTCGCTGGCGCGTCGCGCTGGTCAACCGGGCCTTCGAGGAACTGCTTGAACTCGATTCGAGCGAGGTCCTCGGCGCTCCGGAAGACGAGCTGGCGGCGCTGCTCGGCGTCCGCGTCCGCGAGGCCGATGCGTTCGCCGAGTTCATGCGGAAGGCCGCCGCGGAACCGGACGACGAGCACCGCCGGACGTTTGCCGCCGCCCCGGGGCGCGAAGACCCGATCGAGCTGTCGATCGTCCCGGTCCACGGTCCGGCCGACCGGCGGCTCGGCAGGGTCGTGATCGTCCGCGCCGTCGGTACCGCGGAGAACCGGGCCGGCGACGCGGCGGCGGGCGGCGCCGGAGACGACCTGCAGCAGGCGTACGAGGAACTGCTCGCGCTGCATCGCGACCTCGCCTCGCGGACCGAGGAGCTTTCGGAGCTGAACCGGGAACTCGAGGAGCTGGACGGGTTCCGGGCGCGGCTGCTCGGTGAGGTGGCCCACGAGCTGCAGTCCCCGCTGGTCTCGGTGCGCGGCTACACGCAGATGCTGCTCGACGGGCGACTCGGACGACTCAACGACGAGCAGCGGCGCGGCCTCGAGGCGACGCTGCGCAACGTCGATCGGATGTCCGAACTGATCGGCAACCTGCTGGCGCTGGCCCGGGCCGAGAAGCGCGAGCCGCCCGTCGTCTCGGCGGTCGACGCCGGGCGCGCCGTCGAGGAGGTCGTCACGCGACACGAAGGGGCGGCCGGGGCCCGCGGCGTCCGCCTCGAGGCGCGCATCGACGAGCCGGAAGCGGCGGTGGCCGCCGATCCGGAAGACCTGCGCCGCGTGCTCGACAACCTGGTCGGCAACGCGATCAAGTTCACTCCCCGGGGCGGGCGGGCGTCGGCCCGCGTCGCCGCGGGACCGACCGGGTTCGTCGATCTCGTCGTCGAGGACACCGGGATCGGCATCCCGGAGGACGAGCGCGACCGGGTGTTCGAGACGTTCTTCCGCGGACGCGGCGCGCGGGACGCGCCGGGGACAGGGCTGGGACTGGCGATGGTGCGGAGGATCGTCGAGCGCTACGGGGCGAAGATCCTGGTCGAAAGCCGCGTCGGACACGGCACCCGCTTCACGGTCCGCTGGCCGCGCGCCTCGTCGGCGGGCCGGACCGCGAACCCCGGGACGGGCGCCCATTCGGCCTGAGAACCCGCCGCGGCTCCGGCGCGCAGGTCACGCTTCGTCGACGTAGAGCGTCTCGTCGGTCGGCTGGCCGTGGAAGTTGATCGTCCGGCGCCGGTCCTGGTCGACGAGCAGCTCGTTGATCTGGCCGTTGGCCAGCAGCTCGCCGCGCAGGAAGCACTCGTAGTGGAAGCGGCAGAAGCCCTCGGCGTAGGCCGGCTCCTGGCAGTAGGCCAGCCCGAGGCTGCTGCGGAAACGGCAGTGCGGTGTCGTCTTCGTGCCGGGTTCCTGACTCACGATCGTGCTCCGGAAAGCCGCGTCCGAAAGTCGCGGCGGCGGGCGGAACGGGGAGTGATCAACATACCACAGCGATGCGCGGGCGCGATATGCTCGCGGCATGCGTTCCGACCAATCGGCTAGGCGCCGCGGACCGCGGCTGGCGGTCGACCTGTCGCCGCCGCCCGGGGCGCCGGCGCGGGTCTGGCGCGCCGTGCGGCTGGCCCGGGCCCGGGCGGCGCTCGGCGAGCCGCTCGGCCGGCATCTCGTCGCGGTCCGGGCGAGGGAAGGCCGCGTCGAACTCGAGCTGGCCGGTTCCGGATGGGAACGCTGCCTCGATCCGGCCGACGGCCGGCTGCGGGCCGCTCTCGGCGCGGCGCTGGGCGCCGCCGTGCGGGAGGTCGCAGTGGTCAGCCGCCCCGACCGCGCGCCGCTCCCGACGCAGTCCGATGGCCGGGAGGCAGGCTGCCGTCCGGACGCCGCGGTCGAACCGGCGGAGCGGCTGCGGGCGCTCGCGCGCCGGCTGCTCTCGCGGGAAGGCCGGCAACGCGGGGAGGCCGGAGACTGACTGACAGCCCGCGTCCGGGGCGGTTTCGTTGACACCCCCCCGCGCGAGCGGTAGATACACGCGCACGGCCCCGAGGGTTGGCTGCAAGGGGCGGCTGGGGAACGACGGTGTCCACGAAAGACAGACCGCCGCTGGCGGAAGGTGCGTCGGCGGATCGCGCCCGCGAGCCGATGATCGAGATCGAGGACCTCTACAAGGTCTACGGTCAGGTCCAGGCGGTGCGGGGGATCTCGTTCACGGTCTACCGGGGAGAGATCCTCGGGTTCCTCGGACCGAACGGCGCCGGCAAGTCGACGACGATGAAGGTGATGACCGGGCTGACGCCGCCGACGGCGGGCCGCGTCCGGATCGCGGGGCACGACGTGCTCGAGGATCCGCTCGCCGTCCGGCGCGAGATCGGCTACCTGCCGGAGCATCCGCCGCTCTACCCCGAGATGACCGTCTCGGACTACCTCGATTTCGCCGCGGCGATCCGCGCCGTGCCGCGCCGGCGCCGTCGGCGCGCGGTCGAGTCGGCGATCGAACGCTGCGGGCTCGAGGAGGTCCGCCGCCGGCTGGTCGGCAATCTCTCGAAAGGCTTCCGGCAGCGGGTCGGCCTGGCCCAGGCGGTGATCCACGATCCGCGCCTGCTGATCTTCGACGAGCCGACCGTCGGACTCGACCCGACGCAGGTGATCGAGATCCGTTCGATCGTCCGCGACATCGGTCGCGAGCGGACGGTGATCCTCTCGAGTCACGTGCTGCCCGAGGTCCAGGCGACCTGCCACCGCGTGGTGATCATCGACCGCGGGCGCGTCGTCGCCGCCGGGCCGATCGACGAACTGCTCGAGGCGGGCAAGGGAGGACGCCTCGTCGTGCGCCTCCGCCGTCCGCCGGCGCAGATCGACGACCTCCGGAGCCTTCCCGGGGTCGGAGCCGTGGAAGGGCGCGGCGAGGGCCGGTACAGCTTCGTCGTGCCGGGAGACGACGACGTCCGCGAGCGGCTCGTCGCCGAACTGGTCGCACGGGGCTACGGGCCGCTCGAGGTGCGTCCGGAGGCGAACTCGCTCGAGGAAGTGTTCAAGGAAGTCGTCACCACCGAACGGGCGCAGGCGGAGGCGGTCGCGTGAACTTCATCTGGGCGCTGTTTCGCAGGGAAGTCAAGTCGTACTTCGTCTCACCGCTGGCGTACACGGCGATCGCCGTGTTCCTCGCGATCCAGGGCGTGCTGTTCGTCGCGGCGCTCGGCCAGTACCAGTCGTTGCGGATCCAGGCAGCGCAGAATCCGCTGGTGCAGCTTCCGGGTGCGGAGGTCCTGATCCGCGACTTCTTCGGCGCCGACGTGCTGTGGGCGCTGATCATGATCGTCCCGCTGCTGACGATGCGCCTGCTGGCCGACGAGAGACGACAGTACACCGCCGAACTGCTGCTGACCGCCCCGATGAGCACGCGGCAGCTCATCGTCGGCAAGTACCTCGGCTCGGTGCTGGTGCTGCTGGTGATGCTGACGATGGCGCTCTGGATGCCGATGCTGATCCTCGCGTGGGGCGACGCGGATCCGGGCGTGCTGCTGGCGGGACTGCTCGGCGCGTTCCTCTACGGCTCGTTCCTGCTCGCGCTCGGGCTGCTGGCCTCGAGCCTGACCGAGAACCCGTTCATCGCCGCGATCCTGGCGCTGATGTTCATCGCCGGCGTGACGTGGATCGGCGTCCAGGCCGCAAACCTGCCGGTGATCGGCCGGAATCTCGACCAGTTCACGCCGGCCTCGAACCTGGCTGACCTGGCCCAGGGGGTGGTCGATAGCCATGCGCTGGTCTACTTCGCGAGCGTGGTCATCTTCGTGCTCGAGCTGACGGCCCGGGTCGTCGACTAGCAGCGGTGGAGGTGAGCCGATGAGGCGCCTGCTGTACCCGGCCATGCCCCTCGGACTGGCGCTGCTGGTGATCGGCAGCGGATGGCTCGCCATCGCACCGCGCATCGCGCCGGTCGGCTACCGCTCGCTGCTGGCGGTCGGCGTCGTGCTGGTCGCGGCGGGCTGGTGGTGGCGCCGGAGCGCCG
>JAJRXN010000123.1 GCA_024276295.1 Acidobacteriota bacterium | reverse complement strand
TGATCCGGCGCGATACGAACTCCCTTCCTGCCGCCAACGGGGGATGAAGGCACGGCCCGCACCGCGTAGACGAAGGGAAGCCCGCATGAAGCCCACGATCGAGATCGAGGCCCGCACGATCCCGCGCCCCGCGCGCCTCGCCGGCGGGTGGATGCGGGTCGCGATCGTGGCGGCCGCGATCCTGGCCGGTGCGCTGGTCGTCCGGCAGGCGGGGCTGTTCGAGCAGCTCGGTCCGGGCCGGATCGCCGGCAACGTCGACGCCCTGCGCCTGTGGTTCGACGGCTTCGGTCTGCTGGCGCCGCTGGTCTTCATCGCGGCGTGGGTCGTCGCCGCGGTGTTCTTCGTTCCCGGCCTTCCGCTGACGATCCTCGGAGCGGTGGTCTTCGGCGCGGCCTGGGGCACGGTCTACACCAGCATCGGCGCGACGCTCGGCGCGACGGCGGCCTTCCTCGTCGGTCGCCACGGCGCGCGCGGCATGGTCGAAGGGCTGCTCGAGAAGAGCCCGATGCTGCGCAGGATCGACGACGGCGTGCGCCGGCAGGGCTGGATCATGCTGATGATCACGCGGCTGGTGCCGCTGTTTCCATTCAACGCGCAGAACTATGTCTACGGGCTGACCACGGTCTCGCTGCCGACGTACATGCTCGTTTCCTGGCTGGCGATGATCCCCGGGACGTTGGCCTGCAATCTGCTCGCCGACTCGGTGCTGGCGGGGGACCTGGGTGTCGCGGCGCGTCGGGCGCTCGGTGCGGGGACGATCCTGCTGGTCCTCGCCCTGCTCTCGGCCCGGCTCGGTCGCCGCCTGCTCGGTGGCTCCGCGAAAGGGACCGCCGCCGTCCAGTGATCCGAACGGCGGCGGCTGCAGGGAAGAAGGGCATTCAGAACACGAGCTGGGCTCGCATCAGCAGCATGTCGACGGCACCGACGTCCTGACGGTCCGAGTGGACCACGTCGAACATCATCCGTGTGGCCGGATTGAGCGTCCAGATCGCGCCGGCGGACAGATTGTCGACCTCGCCGCCGGCGAGCCCTTCGTCCGACAGGTCGAGCGTCGAGTACCGCACCATCAGTTCGAGCGCCCCCCAGCCCTCGCTTCCAAGGTCGTGCCGGGGCCTGATCCGCCTGAAGACGCCCGACGACGTCTTGTAGGCGCGCGTCTCGCCGGTGACCGACCAGCCGACCTGGACGTAACCGCCGCTGAGCGTCGGATCGCCGAGCGGCGTGCCGTCGAAGGCCCGCGCGTTGTCGGTCTTCGCCACGGTCCATTCGGCGGCGGCCCAGAGGCGACCGGACACTGCGGCGAGTTCGAGGTCTAACATCCGGGTCGAGTCGGCGAGAAAGGACCCGGTGTCGGCGATGCGCGGTACCTGGTGGTCCTCGGGACGCTGGCGGAAACGGAACGGGTCGTCGCCGAGGTCCTTGCGCGTCGCGCCCAGGCCGACGTGGATCAGCCGCCGGCCTCCGTCCTCGTACACCGGAAGCCACGTGATGCGGCCCGTGATGTTCGTCCGCCCGCTGCCCGAGGCGGTGCCGAAGCCGTCGCTCTCGCGGAAGACGCCCGCGGCCCATGTCATCCGTGGGCCGCGGTGGCCCGAGAGCATCAGGCCGAAGTTGCGCGACGGGGCGAACACGTTGTTCAGCGAGCGCTCGAGGAACGCGATGTCGTTGCTCGATGTCAGCTCCTCGAGGCTGAACGGCTCCTTGAAGTGCACGATCCGCAGATTGCCGAGCGGCGTCTTCGTGATCTCGAGATAGACATCCTTGAAGTCGGCATCACCGCCGGCGAAGTCGTACTGGACCTTGAAGCGGACGCGCTCGTAGATCCGACCCTTGAAGTAGATCCGTGCCCGGCGGAACTCGTTGCCGTCGATGAACGGACCGACGGCCTGCTCGAGCGCCTCGTCGGCGTCGGCTACGGTCAGGTCGGCCTGCAGGCGTCCGCCGAACGCCAGCTCGTGCTGACCGTCCGGAGACGTCAGCCGGAACCCGTCCTTCCAGAGAAACTTCCAGCCATCGTCGGCCGCGGTGCCGGCCGTCATCGAGAGGCCGAAAGCCAGCACGCAGGCGAGTCCATGCAGTCGTCGCACTCTCACGTCGGTGTCCTCCGTTCTCGTGGGAGGCGAACTCTACCGGCGCGAGCAGGCGATCGAAAGCGATTCGTATGACATCAGTGTGACAGTTCGCCGCCCGGGGCGAGCAGCCCGCGATACGCACAGAGAGTCCGTTCGACCATCCGCTCCGGGCGGAACCCCGCCGTCAGGTCGACGAGCCTCGTGGCCGCGGCGCGGGCGCCGGGAAGATCGTCGAGATCGGCGGCGATCCGCGTGGCGAGGCCTTCGGCGTCTTCCGGGTCGAACAGCCGGTCTTCCGGCAGGCCGAGTTCGAGGTGCGCCGGAATCCTGCTGGCGAGCAGCGGGACGCCGAGCGCCATCGCCTCCTTGAGCGCGGAGTGGGATCCCTCGGAGCGGGAGGGGAACACCGCGAGATCGCCCGCCGCGAGCAGGTCGGCCGCCAGCCTGACCTCACCGGCAAAGACGACGCCCCGCCCGATTCCGGCGTTCCGGGCACGGTCCTCGAGCGGTTCGCGCAGCGGGCCGGCGCCGACCAGCAGGAGCCGGAGCCGCCGGCCCGAGGCGACGAGTCGCGCGGCCGCATCGAGCAGCAGGCCCGGGTTCTTGTTGGCGGTCAGCGCTCCGAGGAAGACGATCAGCGGGTCGTCCGGGGCGATGCCGAGACTCGTGCGGACCGCGTCGCGCGGCCGCCGGACGGCGAGCGAGTCCGGATCGAGCGCTGCTGGAACGACGACGATCCGTCCGGCGGGGATGCCGTCGTCGCGCAACCGGGCGGCGACCGCCTCCGAGACGGCGACCCACAGGTCGGGCCAGCGCCGCTTCCAACGCGACAGGGCGTTCCTGCGCCTCGCGAACGCCACGTGACGGTGGGCGACGAGCGGCACGCTTCCGGCGATCCGCCGGGCGACATGGGCCAGCGTGATTCCGTGGGCGGTGTGGGCGTGGACGAGCACCGGGCACCGCCGCCGGAGCAGCCGTGCCAGCGCCAAGGCCGCGCGTGGGGCGATTTCGCCGCGCATCGGGATCTCGTGCACGTGGATTCCCGGTTCACCCCGCACCGCGCCGGCCAGCGGGGCCGCCGGCGGAACGACGAGGTCCACGCGGTGGCCGAGGGCGGCGAGCCCGCGCGCCAGCAGGGCCACCTGCCGCTGCCCGCCGCGGAAGTCGCGGCCGGTGTCGAGCTGGAGCGTGTGCAGCGGCGCGCTCATGGCGCCGCGGCCGCGCGCAGCACCGCGTCGAGCACCGCGCCCGGTGCGAGATCCTCGAGGCAGCGGTGATGTCCGAGAGGACAGCGGTCGTCACCGCCGGGACTGCAGGGCTGGCACTCCAGGCCGAGCCGGAGCGTGGTGAGCGGGCCGCCGTCCGCGACCTGCCGGGGATCGGTCGGGCCGACCAGGATCACCGTCGGAACGCCGAGCGCGCGCGCGATGTGTGCCGGTCCGCTGTCACCCGCCAGCAGCACCCGCGCCAGGGCGATCTCGGCGGTCGCGTCGGCCAACGGGAGGTCGCCGCGGTCGAGCACTCCGGGGCGCCCGCGTACCAGCCGGGCGATCAGCCCGCGTTCCGCGGGGCCGCCGAACAGGGCCGGCCGCAGTCTGCCGCCGGCGAGCAGCGTGTCGAGCAGCGCGGCGACGTGACGCTCGGGCCAGCGCTTGGTGGCGTAGTTGGCTCCGGGGGCGATCGCGACCAGCGGCTCGTCCCTCCAGCCGGCGGCCGCCAGGCGTGCCCGCGCCCGCTCGAGGCGCGCCGGCCCGACCACCAGGTGCAGTCGGCGCGGGGCGGGCCGGATTCCGAGTGGTTCGAGCAGGCCGAGGGGGCGCTCGGGAAAGCTCCTGTGCTCGTCGTCTCGCGCAACGGTGTGCGTGAACGCGAGCGCGCGCAGCGGGCCATCGAAGCCGATCCGCAGCGGCGCCCTCGACAGGCGGGCCAGCGCCGCCGTGCGGCCCGAGCGCGTCACGCCGAGCACGACGTCCGGGCGCAGGCGCCGGACCGCGAGGGCGATCCGCAGGAGTCCCCTCGCGCCACGATCCGCACTCTGCTTGTCGTAGGCGATCGTGCGATCGACCGACGGGTGATCCTCGAGCACGCCGAGTGCCACCGGCTTGCCGACGACCGTGATCTCCGCGCCCGGGAAACACTCGCGCAGTTCGTCGAGCAGCGGTGTCGTGAACACCATGTCGCCGATGAACGAGAGCTGCAGGACGACGATGCGGCGGGCGGCCGGGCCGTCCCGCCGCGCGCTCCGCCGGGACGCGGGGTCCTCAGGCGTTCTGGTCACCGCCACCGGAGAACAGCGACTCGGGCTTCTCGCCACGGGCCAGCCGGCCGAGGTCGGCATCGAAGAAGTAGAGTCCGCGGCCTTCGAGCCCGATCAGCTCGAGGCGGTCGAGGATCGTCCGGGCCAGGGCTTCCTCTTCGTGCTGCTCGGCGACGTACCACTGCAGGAAATTGAAGGTGAAGTAGTCCTGCGCCTCGAACGTGGTCTGGACCAGTTCGTTGATCCAGCCTGTGATCGACTTCTCGTGTTCGTGGACCTGGCGGAACAGGTCCTTGACGGACTCGAACTCGTGGGGCGGCTGGTCGAGCGCCGGGATCAGCGGCTGGGCATCCGACTGCTGCACGTAGTCGAACAGCCGCAGCATGTGCGACATCTCTTCCTGGCTGTGGGTGCGCAGGAAGGCCGCGCAGCCGTCGAGGCCCTGGGCCGCGCACCAGCCGGACATCTGCAGGTAGAGGTGGGAGGAGTAGAGTTCCCGGCCGATCTGTTCGTTCAGCTTTTCGAGCACCTTGGGCTTGAGCATCGCGGCTTCCTCGATGGCGATTCCGGCGTGCGCCGGGGCCGGTCCGGAGACACACGGCCCCCGGCTCCTGCCGGCCGGTCCGTCCGTCGTAGGTCACAGGCTAGCGCGGACAGGTCCTCCGGGCGAGTGCGGTCAGCCGCGGGCGGCGCGTCCGAGTGCGAACCCCTCCGCGACGGCCTTGACGTTCAGTTCGATCAGGTGACGCTTCTTGATGATCGCGCCGAGCGCGGCCTCGATCGTCTTCTCGCCGATCATCCCGGTGTAACCGGCGTAGGCGCCGAGCATGATCATGTTCGCCGCGCGCGGATTGCCGAGCTTCTGCGCCATCTCGCTCGCCGCCACGTCGAGTACCTCGAGGTCGTCGCGGTCGGGACGCTTCGAGATCATCGACGTGTTGAGCAGCACGAGGCCGCGCGCCGCGACCTGGCTCTCGAACTTCTCGAGAGAGGGCTGATTCATCGCGATCAGCACGGTTGGCTGCGAGACCAGCGGTGAGCCGATCTCGTCGTCCGAGATGTTGACGTGACAGTGGGCCGTTCCTCCGCGCATCTCGGGCCCGTAGGACGGAAGCCACGACACGCGCCGTCCTTCCATCATCCCGCACTGCGCCAGGCCGAGACCGAGCAGCAGCACGCCCTGGCCGCCGAAGCCGGCGATCTTGAGCCGGGGATTGGCGTACTTCGGATCGAGCGGCTGCGCGGGAGGGAACGAGAGCTGGTCGCTCGAGTCGATCCGCATCACCTCGTGGTACTTCTCGAGCGGCACCGGCTCCTTCGGAGCGGGGGCGGTGAACGTCTCGTCGGTCCTGTCGACGAACACGTCCAGCGGGAAGTACGGCTTCATCTTCTCGTGGATCCACTGGTAGGAGTCCGGCGGGGTCATGCCCCAGCCGGTCGGACAGGCCGAAAGCACCTCCACGAACGCGAAGCCACGGCCCTCGACCTGCACCTTCATCGCCTTGCGCACCAGGCGCCGGGTGCGTGAGATGTCCTTCGCCGAACACAGCGCGCCGCGGGCGACATACACCGGCGCCTCGAGCTGCGAGATCAGCTCCGCCATCCGCAGCGGCGCTCCGCTGTCCTCGACCTTCCGCCCTCCCGGCGACGTGGTCGTCGTCATGCCGGGCAGCGTCGTCGGCGCCATCTGGCCGCCGGTCATGCCGTAGATCGCGTTGTTGACGAAGAAGACGACCATCTTCTCGCCGCGATTCGCGGCCTGCAGGATCTCGTTGAGACCGATCGCCGCCAGGTCGCCGTCTCCCTGGTAGGACATCACGATCGAGTGCGGCCGGGCGCGCTGGACGCCCGTGCCCACGGCGGGCGCGCGCCCGTGCGCGGCCTGGACGTTGCCGACGTCGAAGTAGTAGTAGGCGAACACCGAGCAGCCGACCGGGCTGATCAGCACCGTCCGGTCGGCGATCTCGAACTCGTCGATCGCCTCGGCGATCATCTTGTGCAGCTCGCCGTGACCGCACCCCGGGCAGTAGTGGGTGACTTCCTTGATGCCGGACTTGCGTTCGTACGTGTCGTAGAAGGAGCGTGGCTTCTGCAGGAAGGGTTCGTAGACCGGCGAGTTCACAGCACACCTCCTTCGCGGGCGGCCTTGCGGATCACCTCGAGGCACTCCTCGACGGATGGCACGTTGCCCCCCATCCGGCCGTGGAATCCGACCGGGATCCGGTCGTGGATCGCAAGGCGCACGTCGTCGATCATCTGGCCGCAGCTCAGTTCGAACACGTGCAGCCGTGCCGCGCGGCCGGCGAGTTCGTCGAGCCGCCGATGTGGAAAGGGCCAGAGCGTGACCGGCCGGAACAGGCCGACCGGAATCCCTTCGTCGCGGGCGGCGTGGATCGCCGATCGGACGACGCGCGCCACGATGCCGTACGCCACGACGACGATCTTCGCGTCGTCGGTGGCGTACTCGTCGTAGAGCGCCTCGTTCTCCTCGATCTCGCGGAACTTCGCCTGGAGCTTCCGGTTGTGGGCCTCGAGTTCGTCGGGGTCGAGGAAGATCGACGAGATCAGGTTCTTGCGCGTCGCGGCGTCGGCGCGCACGGCCCAGTCCTTTTCCGGCGGTTCCGGCAGCGGATCGGGGAACGTCACCGGCTCCATCATCTGGCCCGTGAAGCCGTCGGCGACGACGAACACCGGCGTGCGGTATCGATCGGCGACCTCGAACGCCTGCATCGTCAGGTCGCACATCTCCTGGCCGGACGATGGAGCGAACACCGGCGTGCGGTAGTTGCCGTGGCCGCCGATCCGCACGACCTGGTTGTAGTCGGCCTGCTCGGGGCCGATGTTCCCGAGTCCCGGACCTCCACGCATGATGCTGACGACGACGCAGGGCAGCTCGGAACCGGCGCAGTAGGACACGGCCTCCTGCATCAGGCTGATGCCCGGCCCCGAAGAAGCGGTCATCGTCCGGACGCCGGCACTCGCCGCTCCGTAGACCATGTTCATCGCGGCGGTCTCGGACTCGGCCTGGATGAAGACCCCTCCCACGGCGGGGAAGTCCCGAGAGGCGGTCTCGGCGATCTCGCTCGCCGGCGTGATCGGGTAGCCGAAGTAGCAGCGGCATCCGGCGAGCAGCGCGCCCTTGACGATCGCTTCGTTGCCCTTGATCAGGAGCGGGGCCCTGCCGGGGCAGGCCGGTCTCGGTGAGTAGGCGGTCTCGGGCATCGGTTTCCTCCGATGCGCCCGCGGCGCGGGGGGGGCTGCGCGGGCGCAGGTCCGTCCGCGGTCAGGCCGACCGGGCGAGACGGAACACGGTGATCGCGCCCGGCTCCGGGCACGCGTAGAAGCAGAAGCCACACCCGGTGCATCCGGCACCGGTGTAGCGCACCGGGCGATAGCCCTGGCGGTTCAGTCCTTCGTCGAGTTCGATCACGTGGACCGGACACACGGTGATGCAGAGCTGGCAGCCCTTGCACTCGTCGCGGCTGATCTCGATCCGTCCTCGATCGACTTTCTCAGCGGCCATGTCGTCTCCCGATCGCGTTCCGCTGTCAGCCAAGGGAAGCGAGAAACGTCGTGGAACCTTACTTGTTAGCTATTTGGTATTGTACGGGACCGAATCCGGCACCGTCAACGCGCGGAGCGAATCCTCCGGATGAGCTTTCCACGAGGACGCGGCTCGCCGAACGATCTCAAGCGCTCTCCCCGCCGCCCCCCGGGTGGCCGCGGTGCTTGCGTTACCGTCCGGGGAGATCCACGCAAGTCCGTACTGTTCTTGCATTTGCGGGCTCGGGGCGTGATATTCGAGACGAGGCGCCCCGGAAGGGCGCATCCCGCCGGAGCACTGTCGATGAGTCTGATCCGGGATGGTTCGTCCGCGTTCGCGATCGCCGGGCCATCCCGTGAGCCGGATACGACGTGCGAGATCCTGACCGGCTGGCCCGCCGTCTCGTCGATCCGCGTCGCCTGGGAAGCCCTGCTCGCCGACTACAGCCATCCGGTGCCCGGGCTGACCTGGGCCGCGCTCGACGCCGTCGGCGACGCGCTCGACGCCGAGGTGACCCCGGTGGTCGTCTGCTCGCCCGGCACCCGACGCCCGCAGGTGCTGCTGGCACTCCAGGTGCGCCGGTTCGGCCCCTTCAGGCTCGTCGAACCGCTCGGGCGCGGCCTGCTGCCCCGCCACGAGCCGCTGGTCTCGATCGGGGGACTGGCGGTCCCGCCGGATGCCCTGCTGCGGCAGGTCGCCAGGCGTCTGGGCCGCAGCGTGCTGTTCGATCTGCCGCGGCTCCGTCCGTCGGCTCGCGGGACCCGCTGGCTGATCGACGGGCTGGGCCGCGCCCCGGGCTGGTTCGCGAGCGACGGACCGGGCGAATGCCAGCTCCGGCTCGACGGAGGGTGGCCGCGCGTCGAGGCCTCGCTCGGCATCTCCCTGCGCCGGGCGGCCGCGGACGGCCGGCAGCGCGCCTCCCGCGAGGGCGTCACCCTCGCCGTGCGCATCTCGAAGGACTGTCCGGCCGAACTGCTCGAGCGGCTGATCGGTCTCGCCCTGTCCGGAGACGACGCGCACGCCGCCGCCCGGCGACGCGTCCTGCGGAAGCTCGTCGCCCGCAGCGCGGAATCCGGCCGGCTGCGCTGCTGCGTGGTCGAGATCGACGGTCGCCTCGCCGGCGGGACGATCGCCTGGGTCGGAGCACGGCAGGCGGTCGAACTCGTCGCGGCGGAGGACCCGGCGGCCGCGCGGCACGCGCCCCAGGCGGTCGCCGACCTCGCGCTGATCGAGCACCTCACGCGGCACGAGCGCCTGGACGGACTGCTGCTCTCGCGCCATCGGCGCCCCGCGGAGATCCTCCCGCCCGAGCCGCGGCCGCGGCTGATCGGGGCGCCGGCCCCGGGGCTCGCGCGAGTGGCGGCCTCCGCGCTCCACCGCGCGCTCGAGGGCGAAGACGCCCTGCTCGAAGGGATCGTCGGCTTCGCCGCGCGCCTGCTCGCCGTGAGACGAAGCCGGCGGCGCGCGCCGCGGACCGCCGGTCCGGCGCCGGCCGGTGCGGTCGTTCCGGCCGTGCCGCACGGCAGCATGGACGGCGTCGCACCGACGGGGCGTGCGGCACCTGCGGACGATTCCGGCACCGCGCAGTCCGCGGAACTGGTCGGGACGACTCGCTGATCTTCCGATCCGGGCTACACTCTCGCCTTTCTCGGCGAGGAACCCTGCAAGGCATGCCCGACGTCACGCGGATCGAGATCGCCATGCGCTCCGGCTTCGCCGATAGCCGGGGCCGAGCCGTCGCCCGGCGCATCCGGACCCACCTCGGGATCGCGGTCCGCGACGTGCGCACGCGCGACGTCTATCACGTCGAGCCGGCGCTCGGCCAGGAAGACGCCGAACGGGTCGCGCGTGCCTTCGCAGGGCCGGTCACGAGAATCGGCGCCGTCGGAAGGATTCCGGAAGACGGCGCGGACTGGGACGTGGCGATCACCGTCGGCTACCGGCCCGGCGTCACCGATCCGGTCGGCAAGAGCGCCCGCGTCGCCATCGAGGACCTGCTGGGCCGCTCGCTCGGACCCGATGCGGCGGTCTACACGTCGCGCGTCTACCTGCTCGCCGGCGTCTCGCTCGAGCAGGGACAGCGGATCGCGCGCGAACTGCTGGCCAACGAGATCATCGAGCGGATCGACGTCCGGAGCTGGGACGAGTTTGCCGGCGGACCGGTCGATCTCTCCGTTCCCAAGGTCAGCGCCACCGCGGTTCCTCCGGTCGAGACGATCGACCTCGAGCTTTCCGACGACGAACTGGTGCGGCTGAGCCGGGAGCGGCTCCTCGCGCTGAGCCTCGACGAGATGAAGGCGATCCGCGAGCACTTCCGCGGCGCGGCCGACGACCCCCGCCGGCGGGCGGTCGGGCTGACCGGCGCTCCGACCGACGCCGAACTCGAATGCCTCGCGCAGACATGGTCCGAGCACTGCAAGCACAAGATCATGAATGCGCGGATCCGCTACGAGGAGCCGGGGCGCCCGCCGGAGATCGTCGATTCGCTGTTCGCGACCTGCATCAAGGGGACGACCGAGCAGCTCGACCGGAGGATCCGCGAGCGCGAGGGGCGAAGCTGGCTGGTCTCGGTCTTCCACGACAACGCCGGGGTGATCGCCGCCACCGAGCGGCACCATCTCGTCTACAAGGTCGAGACGCACAACAGCCCGTCGGCGCTCGACCCGTACGGTGGAGCGATCACCGGTATCGTCGGCGTCAACCGGGATCCGTTCGGAACCGGACTCGGGGCGGACCTTCTCTCCAACGTCTGGGGCTACTGCTTCGCCAGCCCGAACACCCACGGCGAGGTCCCGCGCGGACTGCTCCATCCGCGACGGATCCGCGAGGGCGTGCACCAGGGGGTGATCGACGGCGGCAACCAGTCCGGCATTCCGTACGCCCGTGGCTGGGAGTACTTCGACGAGCGCTTCCTGGGCAAGCCGCTCGTCTTCTGCGGGACGGTCGGCAGGATGCCGGTCGAGGTCGAGGGGCACCCCGCCGAACGGAAACGCTGCCGGCCGGGCGACCGGATCGTGATGGTCGGCGGCAGGATCGGCAAGGACGGCATCCACGGCGCGACGTTCTCCAGCGCCGAACTGACCGAGGAGAGTCCCGTCCAGGCCGTCCAGATCGGCGATCCGATCACCCAGAAGATGATGTTCGACTTCCTGCTCGAGGCGCGGGACCGCGGGCTCTACTCCGCGATCACCGACAACGGAGCCGGTGGGCTGTCGAGTTCGGTGGGCGAGATGGCCGAGCAGCCGGGAGGGGCCCGGATGGATCTCGCCCGCGCGCCGCTGAAGTACCAGGGGCTCGCACCGTGGGAGATCCTCGTCTCCGAGGCGCAGGAGCGGATGACGCTCGCCGTTCCGCCGGACAGGCTCGAGGCCTTCCTCGAGCTGGCGGCACGGCGCGAGGTCGAGGCGACCGATCTCGGCGAGTTCACCGACGACGGCATGTTCCATGTGCTCTACGACGGACGGACGGTCTGCTGGCTCCCGCTCGAGTTCCTGCACGGCGGCGTGCCGGCGATGGACCTCTCCGCCCGCTGGTCGCCTCCTGCGGCGCAGCCGCTCGCACCGCTGCCCAGGCCGGAGCCCGAGCGGATGGCCGAGCTGGCGATCGAGTTCCTCGCGAGGGAGAACCTCGCCTCGAACGAACTGATCTCGCGCCAGTACGACCACGAGGTCAAGGGTCTGTCGATCGTCCGTCCGTTCGTCGGGCGCGGCGCCGACGTGCCGTCCGACGCCACCGTGATGCAGATCGATCACGCCCGCTGGGAAGGCTACGTGCTCGCCGAGGGGGTGTTCCCGGGATACTCCGACGTCGATGCGGCCGCGATGGCCGAGGCGGGCGTCGACCTGGCGGTCCGGCGCGTGGTGGCGGCCGGCGCGCGGTTCGACCGCATCGCCGCGCTCGACAACTACTGCTGGCCCGATCCGCTGCCGGCGCCCGACAATCCGGACGCGGAGCACAAGCTCGCGCAGCTCGTGCGCGCTTCGCGGGGACTCGCGCGCGCCTGCCTGGCCTACGGCGTTCCGCTCGTCTCGGGCAAGGACTCGATGAAGAACGACGCGGTGATCGGGGGCCGGCGGATCAGCATCCCACCGACGCTGCTCGTCTCGGCGATCGGTCTGATCGAGGACGTCAGGCGTGCGGTGACGCTCGAGACGCGCGGCGCGGGAGACCTGCTGGTGATCGTCGGTGAGACGCGCGACGAGCTGGGCGGCACCGAATGGGCCCGCGCCCGCGGCGTGCAGCCGACCACGGTGCCGCGCTGCGATCCGGAACGATGGGCCGGGCGCTATCGCACGGTGTCGGCGGTCATCCGTGACGGGCTGGTCCGGGCGGCCCACGCGCCGGGACGTGGCGGTCTGCTGCCCGCGCTGTTCCGCATGTCCCGGGCCGCCGGACTCGGCGTCGAGGTCGACCTCGATGTGCTGCCGCGTGACGGGGAGCCGGGGTGGGAAGCCCTGCTGTTCGGCGAGTCGTGCGGTCGTTTCCTGCTGGCCTGCGCTCCCGACCGTCGCGAGGACGTGGTGCGCCGACTCGAGGGCGTGCCCTGCGCGGTGATCGGCCGTTTCGTCGAGCGGCCGGTTCTCGGCGTCAGGCACGAAGGGCAGGTGCTGCTCGACATCGAGACCGGCCGACTCGCCGAGGGGTGGCTGCGGACCCTCGCGGACGATGACGCCGGCGAGGGGGACCGGGCATGAGCGGGCGGCGCGACGTGCGCGTGCTGATCCCGACCGGTTTCGGGCTCAACTGCGAGGCCGAGACGGCCCGTGCGTTCGAGGTCCTCGGAGCCGCGCCGGATCTCGTGCACTGGACGGACCTGTTCGCGCGTCGGCATGACCGGCGTCTGGCCGACTACGACGTGATCGTCTTCGTCGGCGGGTTTTCCTACGGCGACCACATCGCCGGCGGACTGGTGCTCGCCACCCGCATCCGCGCGCGGCTGCTCGACGATCTGCGGGCCTTCCTCGAGGGCGGCGGCTTCGCGCTGGGGATCTGCAACGGGTTCCAGACCCTGCTCCGGCTCGGCCTGCTGCCCGGCCCGGAGGAGCTGCCGCACGACTTCGAGCCTCGGGCCGACCTCGCTCCCAACGACCGTCTGGGCTACCGCGACGCGTGGGTCAGGCTGCGCGTCGAGGATGGCACGCGCTGCGCGTGGCTCCGCGGCGTCGAGCGGATCGACGTCCCGTCGCGCCACGGAGAAGGACGTTTCGTCGTGGCCGGCGAGGCCGAACTCGACCGGCTCGAGCGGCGCGGAGCGGTCGCCCTGCGCTACGTCGGACCGGACGGCGAGCCGACCGAGACCTGGCCCTTCAACCCGAACGGCTCGCGACGGGGCATTGCCGGGATCACCGATGCCAGCGGGCGGATCCTCGGTCTGATGCCCCATCCGGACGCGTTCCTCCACCCGTGGCATCACCCGCGGGCGCCGGTCCACGATGATCCCGAAAGCGCCTTCCGGCCGACGGGCCTGGCGATCTTCCGCGCCGGTCTCGAGGCGGCCGCCTCGCGCTGACGGCCGGAGCGGCAACGGGGCCGGGGCCGGGACGTAGACCGGAACGGGAGGCACGATGACGGACCCGACCGCCGAGTACCTGCAGGTCTTCGAGCAGCTTCGCCGCCGCCGCCGCTGGAGCGTGCCGGTCGATGTCCTCCGGCTCTCCGCGCTCGTCCTTGCGGCCGCGGGCCGGATGGATGCCGCTGCGCGGCTCGACGACGTGGTCCGCGAACTCCGCGCGCGCGAACGTTGGGGCGGCGCCCTGCGCTCGTCCCTCGCGTATCCCGTGGCGGCGCTGGTCCTTTCCCGCAATCTCGATCCGGCCCGCGTCCACGAGGCGGCGACCGCGACGCGCGCGATGTTCCGCGATCGGAAGGTCCGGCGCGGAGGAATCTCCGAGCTGCTAGCGGCCGTACTGATGGCGGTCTCGTCCGGCGGTCGGGTGCCGCCGCCGCCGACGGTCGAGCGGTTCGCGGCGATCGTCGCCGACTGGCGCCGGGATCATCCGTTCCTGACCGGCCCGGCGGACTACCCGCTCGCCGCTCTGCACGCGCTGCGCGAGGAGCCGGTCGCCGCGCTCACCGCGCGCGTCGAGGAGATCTACCGCGGATTGCGGGCTCGTCGATACCGGATGGGCAACGGGCTGCAGCTCGCCTCCCATCTGCTGGCGATCGCCGACGGGCCGGCGTCGCGGCTGGTCGTCCGTTTCGCGGCGGTCGCCCGGGCGCTCGGCGAGCGGGGCCATCGTCCGCGCCCGTCGACCTACGACGAAGTGGCGCTGATCTCGCTGGCCGACGGGCCGCCGGCGCGCCTCGCGATGCGCGTTGCCAGGCTGACCGACAGGCTGCGTCAGGCGCGTCCGCGGCCGTCGCGCCAGGTCGCGTTCTCTCTCGCCGCCGGGCTGCTGCTCGGAGAAGGCGTGCGCCAGCTCGACCGGCGGGGCGCGAGAGATCTCGCCGCTCTCAGGGCGGCGCAGGCGGCCATCGTGGCCCAGCAGGCGGCGATCGCGGCCGCCGTGGCCGCCACGACCGCCACCACGGTGGCGGCCACGTCGAGCAGGTGACGGGCGCGCTGCGGGTGACGACGGCGGGGGAACGGGCGTTGGGTGGTTCTCGGGGACTGCTGCTGCTCAATCTCGGGACGCCGGACTCCCCGGCCGTGGCGGACGTCCGGCGCTATCTGCGCGAATTCCTCTCGGATCCCCGCGTGATCGACCTGCCGGCACCGGCCCGCTGGCTGCTGGTCAACCTCGTGATCCTGCCGACCAGACCACGCGCCTCGGCGCGCGCCTACCGGGCGATCTGGACCGCCGAGGGTTCGCCGCTGCTGGTCCACGGGCGGGCCCTGGCGATCAAGGTGGCGCGGCGTCTCGGCGGAGACGTGCGCGTCGAGCTGGCGATGCGCTACGGGCGACCGGGGATCGGGTCGGCCCTCGATGCGTTCGTCCGGTCGGGGATCGACCGGATCGTCGTGTTTCCGATGTTCCCGCAGTACTCGGAGGCGACATGGGGTTCGGCGGTCGCACGGGTGCATGAGCTGGCCGCAACGCGCTGGGCCACGCCGTCGATCAGGGTCGTCCCGCCGTACTTCCGGCATGAGGCCTACGTCGATGCCCTCGCGGCGGTCACCAGCCGCGTGCTCGCGGAGTTTCCGGCCGAGCACCTGCTGCTGAGCTACCACGGGCTTCCGGAACGGCAGATCCGGCGTGCCGATGCCGGCGGGGTGTGGTGCCTGACGCGCGACGACTGCTGCGAGAGCCTCGGGCCGCACAACGGCCGCTGCTACCGCGCCCAGTGCTTCGCGACCTCGCAGGCGCTCGTCGAATGCCTGGCCGATGATGCCGTTCCCTCCGAGACCGCGTTCCAGTCCCGGATGGGACGCAGCCGGTGGATCGGTCCCGATACCGAAGAGAGGCTCGTCGCGCTGGCCGAAGCCGGTGTGCGCCGGCTGGCGGTCGCCTGTCCGTCCTTCAGTGCAGACTGTCTCGAGACGCTCGAGGAGATCGGCCTGCGCGGGCGCCGCCTCTTCCTCGAACACGGCGGGGAGGAGCTGCGTCTCGTCCCCGCGCTCAACGCCGAGGACCGCTGGGCCGACGCGGTGGTGCGGATCCTCGGTGACGTGGACGGGGGCGACGAAGGCTGACCGCCTACGGCTCGAGATCGACCTCGATCATCCCGTTCCTGACCCGCGTCTCGTACCGCACGAGACCTTCTTCGGCCGGGGTCGCCAGCACGCGCCCGGTTCCGAGATCGAACTTCGCGCAATGCAGCACGCAGATCACCGTGCCGGCACGGACGTGTCCGACCTCGCTCAGCGGTGCGCCGAGGTGCGGACAGCGGTCCTCGAACGCATGGATCCGCCCCTCGACGTTGTACAGCACGAGTTCGTGCTCGCCGACGCGCAGACCGACGCGACCTTCGTCCGGGAGGGAGGCGAACTCGAGCACGGGGACGAACGGCATGGCGCCATGCTACCAGCCGCGATGCGTCAACGCTCCGTGCGCAGCTCGCCGTGGGTCAGCAGGAAGCGCACGCGCGTCAGTTCGGCGAACGTCGGCCGCTGGACGTGAAACGGCACGCGTCGTGGCGTCGTGGCACCGAGGGGCAGCGGCGGCCGCGCGGAAGCGAAGTCGGCCCAGAGCCGGACGGGACAGGAGAGATGCACGCGCTCCGGCTCACCGTGCGCTGCGACCCACCCGGCCAGGCAGTCGCGGAGATCGTCGACCAGGCGCCGTGCGTTCTGCAGGCGGAGCCGCGAGCCGTAGCGTGACTTGCCCCGGCGGTCGAGATGGGTCGGCTGCGCGCGGCCCCGACCGCGGATCACGTAGCGCCGGCGGGCCCTGTGGACCAGCAGCTCGTCGTCGACGAACAGCGCGGCCGCGAAGGCTCCGGCCTGGATCAGCAGAACGAGTTCGCGGCCGAGGCGAGTGCGCAGCGCCGCGGCGAAGGTCCGCGGATCGGAAGGAGGGAGGTCGTCCGGGAGCACCGCCGGCGGCAGCGTGATCGTCGAGACCGTCCCTGCGGGCGACCGGCCGGTCCAGACGCGCCCCGTCGCATCCGGGCGCGGGTCGCGGACGCCTCGGGCCCAGGCGAGCAGCACGTCCCGGGCGCAGGGCCACGCGAAGCGCGTGTCGGCCGGAAGCTCCGTCGCGTCCATCACGCATCCTCCGGTCGTCCGTCCGTGGCTGGACAGCCCCGGCACCAGCCCGCAACATGGCGCTCTTTCGGCGGCAAGGCAAAGAGGGAGAGCCTCACCGTGGAGCAGGCCGGCCACGTCCGCATCATCGAGCTGGCGGACCGCACGATCCACCTCGTCGGCACGGCGCACGTCTCGCGCGAGAGCGTGGAGGAGGTGCGCGAGGCGATCGAGCGCGTGCGTCCCGACACCGTGGT
>JAJRXN010000122.1 GCA_024276295.1 Acidobacteriota bacterium | reverse complement strand
ATCCAGGTCGAGGTCGGCGAGGACGGCTCGCTGCGGTTCCGGAACTCGCTGGCCAACGTCTGAACGGCGGCCCGGCGGCAGGAAGCGGCCGCGGACTCGATTCCCGGGGTGAGCGTGCGCCGCCCCGGGATTATTCTCGCCGAACTGCTAGAATCCGCCGTTCGGGTCGGGGGCCGGCGCCGGCACCGAAGCGAACCGGCCGTACGATACGGACGGTCCGTTCGGGGCGGCGGTCCCTGCGGATCCGGCCCGATCCCGGGACGGAAGCACGAGGAGCACGATCGATGAAGAACACTCGAGTCCTGGCCCTTGCGGTCACCTGCGCGGCGCTGTGGGCGCTCGCCGCGATTCCCGCGTCCGCCCAGCAGCTCAAGATCGGCGTCTTCGATGCCGAGCGGATCTCGGCCGAGACGGCCGAGGGGGCGAAGATCAAGGCCCGGCTGACGGCGCTCCAGGAGCGGAAGCGCAAGGAGCTGGAGAAGATCCAGAGCGACCTGCAGGCGCTCCAGCAGGAGTTCCTGGCCACGTCGACCAGCCTGTCCGACGAGAAGCGCAAGGAACTCGGCCTGAGGATCCAGCGCAAGCAGGTCGAACTCGAGGGCGCGCAGAAGTCGGCCAACCAGGAACTCCAGGTCGAGGTCGAGTCGGCCCAGCTCGAATGGCAGCGGCGGATGCTCGACCTGGTGCGGGCCTACGGCAAGGAGCACGGCTACACGCTGATCCTGCCGGTCGAGGTCGTGCCGTATTTCTCGTCGTCGATCGACGTCACGGACGAGCTGATCAGGCTCGTCGACGAGCGCACCGCCGGCAACGGCTGATCCCGACTCGTGCTGCTCCGCGGGTCCAGTCCCCGAACTCTGGCCCGGCTGGCCGAGGATCTCGGCCTGCCGGCCCCGGGGCGGGGTGCCGACGCCCTGATCGAGGGCGCCGAGGCCTTGGAGCGCGCGGGGCCGCACCACCTGGCCGCGCTCTACGACCCGCGCATGGCTGGCCGCGCCGCGGCATCGCGGGCGGGCGCGCTGCTGGTCCCGCGGGAGGCCGCCTCCGCGCTCGCGGGGCGGCCGCTGCTGATCTCGCCGGCGCCCAAGGCCGATTTCGCCCGGGCGGTTGAGCTGCTGCACCCGGCGCTCGCGCCCCCGGCGGGGATCGACCGGACGGCGTCGGTGCATCCGGAGGCGACCGTCGACGCCACGGCGACGATCGGCCCGCTGGCGGTCATCGGGCCCGGCGTGCGGGTCGGACCGCGGGTCGTGGTCGGGGCGGGTGCGGTGCTGCTCGACGGCGTCGAGGTCGGGGACGACACGGTGATCGACCCGCGCGTCGTGCTGTACCCGCGCACCCGCGTCGGGCGTCGCTGCAGGATCCTGGCCGGTGCGGTGCTCGGGGCGCCCGGCTTCGGGCAGGCCCGGGACGCGGAGGGCCGGCCGGTCCGCATGCCGCATCTCGGCATCGTCGTGCTCGAGGACGACGTCGAGATCGGCGCCAACACGACCATCGATCGCGCGACCTTCGGAGAGACCCGCCTGCGCCAGGGTGCGCGGACCGACAACCTGGTGCAGATCGGCCACAACTCGGAACTGGGGGAGGGCGCGATGATCGCCGCCCAGTCCGGGCTGGCCGGCAGCAGCCGGCTCGGCCGGGGAGCCGTGATGGGCGGACAGTCCGGCCTGGCCGACCACGTCGACGTCGGCGACGGCGCGATCGTGGCCGCCAAGACCGCGGTCTTCGCCGACGTTCCGCCCGGCGCGGCCGTGGCCGGAATACCGGCGATCGCGCTTTCGAGGTGGCGTAGACTGGCCGCCATTCAATCGAAGCTCCCGGACCTCTGGAAGACGCTGAGAGCACGCCGGAGGGCTCGTGGGGAGGAGGACGACGCGACGTGAGTGAACCGATCGAGATCACGCGGATCCTCGAGCTGATCCCGCATCGTTACCCGTTCCTGCTTGTCGACCGCGTGCTGGAGTACGAGCGCCGGAAGCGCGTCGTGGGACTCAAGAACGTCACGTTCAACGAGCCGTTCTTCCAGGGCCATTTCCCGGGAGCACCGGTGATGCCCGGCGTGCTGATCATCGAGGCGATGGCCCAGACGGCGGCCGTGCTGATCCTGCTGGAGGTCGAGGACCGGAGCCGTGAGCTGGTCTACTTCACGGGGATCGACGAGTGCCGGTTTCGCCGCCCGGTGATGCCGGGAGACCAGCTGCGCCTCGAACTCGACGTGATCAAGCTGCGGCCGCGCGCGGCGAAGATGCGGGCGGTCGCCACGGTCGGCGGCAAGGTCGCTGCGGAGGCGATGCTGCTGTCGGCGATGGTGCAGCGATAGTGTTCGACTGGATCGAGGGGATCGACTCCCGGGCGATCGTCCATCCGGACGCCGTGCTCGGCAGGGATGTCACCGTCGGTCCGTTCAGCGTGATCGGTCCGGAGGTCCGGATCGGCGACGGGACGTGGATCGGCCCGCACGTGACGATCGACGGCCGCGTGACGATCGGCGAGGGCAACCGGATCTTTCCGTTCAGCGTGATCGGCTATCCGCCGCAGGATCTCAAGTACGACGGGGCGCCGACCGAGGTCGTGATCGGCGACCGCAACGTCCTGCGCGAGTACTGCCAGGTCCACCGCGGGACGCGGGGCGGCGGCGGCCTGACCCGGATCGGCAGCGAAGGGTTCTTCATGGTCGGCACGCACATCGCCCACGACTGCGAGATCGGCGACCACGTGCTGTTCGCCAACGCCGGGACGCTCGCCGGGCACGTGCTCGTCGAGGACCACGCGACGATCGGGGCGTTTTCGGGCGTGCACCAGTTCTGCCGCATCGGCCGCCACGCCTTCGTCGGCGGCTACTCGGTCGTGACGCGCGATGCGCTGCCGTACTGCCTGACCGTCGGCAACCGGGCCCTGTGCTACGGGATCAACGTAGTCGGTCTCAAGCGGGCGGGCTTTTCCGGGGAGACGATCCGCGCTCTCGACCGGGCGGCACGGTCGATCTTCCGCCCGGGGGTCAAGCGCGAGCAGGCGCTGGCCGAGGTCGAGGAGAAGCTCGGCTCGGTGCCGGAGGTCTCCGAGATGGTCGAGTTCATTCGCAGCGCGACCCGGGGCGTGATTCCAATCCGGCTCGGGGCGACGCCGTGAAACCGCTGCGGGCCGGCGTGGTCGGCGTCGGGCACCTCGGCCAGCACCATGCGCGCGTCTATCGTGAACTCGCCGGGACCGAACTGGTCGGCGTGTTCGACGTCGATCGCGCCCGGGCCGAGGAGATCGCCGGGCGGCACGGGGCGCGCGTCTTCGGGAGCGCCGAGGCGCTGGCCCGCGAGGTCGAGATCGCCTCGGTGGCGGCGCCGACCGTGGCCCACGAGGAGGCGGTCCTGCCGCTGCTCGACCACGGCGTGGCCACGCTGGTCGAAAAGCCGATCGCCCAGGACGTCGCCGCCGGGCGGCGGATGGTCGATCACGCCGCGGCGGCGGGCGTCCCGCTCGCCGTGGGGCACATCGAGCGTTGCCAGCCGGCGATCCGTGCCCTGCGCGAACGGCTGTCGGATCCGCGTTTCCTCGAGATCCACCGACTCGCGCCGTTCAAGCCGCGCAGTCTCGATGTCGACGTGATCCTCGACCT
>JAJRXN010000121.1 GCA_024276295.1 Acidobacteriota bacterium | reverse complement strand
GACGACGATCTGCGCTGCGTCGATCTCGAAGAACCGGCGCAGGGCCTCGCGGGTGTCCGAGCGGCCGTAGCCGTCGGTGCCGAGCACGTGCAGCCGGCCCGGCAGCCACGGTGCGATCAGGGTCGGCAGCGCCTTGACATAGTCCGAGGCGGCGACCACCGGTCCCTCGGTGCCGCCGAGCTGTTCGACGACGAACGGGCTGCGCGGCTTCGAGCCGGGATGGAGCCGGTTCCAGCGCTCGACGCGCAGACCGTCGCGGTGCAGCTCGACGTAGCTCGTCGCGCTCCAGACGTCCGCCGCCACCGACCACCGTTCGGCCAGCTCCTGCTGGGCCGCGAGCACCTGGTTCATGATCGTCCCCGAACCGAGGAGCTGTGCCCGGGCACGCGCCTTCTTCGCCGCCAGCGGCGAGCGGCGGAAGCGGTACAGCCCGCGCAGGAGCTGCTCTTCGATGCCCTCGGGCATCGGCGGCTGGACGTAGTTCTCGTTGTAGAGCGTCACGTAGTAGAAGACGTCTTCGCCGCGCCCGTACATCCGCTCGATGCCGGCACGGATGATCGCCGCCACCTCATAGGCGAACGCCGGGTCGTAGGCCTGGCATGCCGGGTTCGTCGCCGCGACCAGGTGGCTGTGCCCGTCCTGGTGCTGCAGCCCCTCGCCGTTGAGAGTCGTCCGGCCGGCGGTCGCCCCGAGCAGGAAGCCGCGGCCCCGCTGATCGGAGAACGACCAGATCATGTCGGCGATCCGCTGGAAGCCGAACATCGAGTAGAAGATGTAGAACGGGATCGTCGGCTCGCCCCAGCTCGCGTACGAGGTCGCCGCGGCGGTGCACGACGCCATCGCGCCGGCCTCGGTGATGCCTTCCTCGAGGATCTGCCCGTCCCGGGCTTCCTTGTAGCTGATCAGGTACTCGGCATCGACCGGCGTGTAGCGCTGGCCGAGCGGCGAGTAGATCTTGAACTCGCTGAACAGCGGGTCCATGCCGAACGTCCGCGCCTCGTCCGGGACGATCAGCACGATCCTCCGCCCGATCCGGCGATCCTTCATCAGCAGCCGCGCCATCCGCGCGAACGCCATCGTCGTCGAGGCCTCGAGCTTGTCTCCGGTCCCCTTGAAGAACTCGGTGAACGGCCGGTCGTCCGGGCGGTCGAGCCGGACCGGCGCCACGACCCGCCGGGGCATCGGGCCGCCGAGGGCGCGACGCCGCTCGAGCATGTACTGCACCTCGTCGCTGTCCGGTCCGGGATGGAAGTACGGCGCCTCCTTGAGCCGGCTGTCCGGAATCGGCAGTTCGAGCAGGTCGCGGAACCGCTTCAGCTCGTCGACGTCGAGCTTCTTGATCTGGTGCGTGACGTTGCGCCCCTCGACGTCCGGCCCCAGCGTCCAGCCCTTGACGGTCTTGGCCAGGATCACCGTCGGCCGGTCCGGCGCGCTGGTCGCGACCGCGTAGGCGGCGTACAGCTTGCGGTAGTCGTGACCGCCGCGGCGCAGCCGCTTGAGCTGCTCGTCCGAGAGATGCTCGACCAGCTTCTCGAGCCGCGGATCGACGCCGAAGAAGTGCTTGCGGATGTACTCGCCCGATTCGACCGCGTAGAGCTGGAAGTCGCCGTCGAGCGTCTCGTTCATCCGCTGGACGAGCACGCCGTCGACATCCCTGGCCAGCAGCTCGTCCCACTCGCGGCCCCAGAGGACCTTGATCACGTTCCAGCCGGCGCCGCGGAACACCGCCTCGAGTTCCTGGACGATCTTGCCGTTGCCGCGCACCGGGCCGTCGAGCCGCTGCAGGTTGCAGTTGACGACGAACGTCAGGTTGTCGAGTCCCTCCCGCGCCGCCAGCGTCAGTCCGGCCAGCGCCTCCGGCTCGTCGGTCTCGCCGTCGCCGAGAAAGCACCACACGCGCGCCCGGTGGGTGTCGACGAGGCCGCGGTGCTGCAGGTAGCGGTTGAACCGCGCCTGGTAGACCGCGTTGAGCGGGCCGAGCCCCATCGAGACCGTCGGGAACTCCCAGAACTCCGGCATCAGGCGCGGATGCGGATAGCTCGACAGTCCCCTGGCCGACACCTCGCGGCGGAAGTGGTCCAGGTCGCGCTCGGTCAGTCGGCCTTCGAGGTACGCGCGGGCGTAGATCCCGGGCGCGGCGTGACCCTGGATGAACACGTGGTCGCCGCCCCCCTCGGCGTCGTGTCCGCGGAAGAAGTGGTTGAACCCGACTTCGTACAGGCTGGCGGCCGAGGCGTAGGTCGACAGGTGCCCGCCGAGTCCGGGCCAGCGGTCGTTCGCCCGCACCACCATCGCCATCGCGTTCCAGCGGATCAGACGCCGGATGCGGCGTTCCATCTGCTCGTCGCCGGGAAACGGCGGCTCCTGCTCCGGGCTGATGGTGTTGATGTAGCGGGTCTGCGTCGTCGGCGGCAGGCCGAGCTGGAGCTGGCGTGCACGCTTGAGGAGCTTGTAGAGCAGGTACTGCGCCCGGGCCCGGCCGGCGCGCTCGACCACCTCGTCGAGCGAGTCGAGCCACTCCTGGGTTTCGTACGAGTCGGTGTCCGGAAGCTGGTGCTTGAACTGCTCGAAGATCATGCGGGGACTCCGGAAAAGGGGGCGGCATCGCGCACTGCCGGCGAATCACGCACCGTCACGCAGTCTGGCGCCTGGGGCGCCGGTC
>JAJRXN010000120.1 GCA_024276295.1 Acidobacteriota bacterium | reverse complement strand
CCGGGCAACGCGGGCGTGGCCGAGATCGCCGACTGCCCGCCCCTCGCCTCGTCCGACATCGACGCCGTGGCCGAGTTCGTCGCCCGGCACGGGATCGACCTGACGGTCGTCGGTCCCGAGGCCCCGCTGTGCGACGGCATCGCCGACCGCATCCTCGCCAAGGGGCGCGCAGTCTTCGGCCCGCTGGCCGCCGCGGCCCGGCTCGAGGGCAGCAAGGCGTTCTCGAAGCAGTTCATGAGCCGCCACGGCATCCCGACCGCGGCCTACGAGATCTTCGACTCGGTCGAGGACGCGCTGATCCACGTCGACACGCGCCCGCTGCCGATGGTCGTCAAGGCCGACGGGCTGGCCGCCGGCAAGGGGGTCTTCGTCTGCGACACCCGCGAGCAGGCGCGCGAGGCGGTCCACCGCCTGATGGTCCAGAAGGCGTTCTCCGGCGCCGGTCGCACCGTCGTCGTCGAGGACTGCCTGGTCGGCCGCGAGGCGTCGTTCTTCGCCATCACCGACGGCGAGCGGGTCATTCCGCTGGTCACCTGCCAGGACTACAAGCGGGTCTTCGACGGCGACCGCGGTCCGAACACCGGTGGGATGGGCTGCTTCTCGCCGGCGACGCACATGACGCGCGAGATCGTCCTCGACGTGCTCGAGCGGGTCGTCGGGCCGACGATCCGCGGGATCGCGCGCGAGGGGGCCGAGTACCGCGGCGTGCTGTACGTCGGGCTGATGCTGACCGGCAGCGGGCCGAAGGTGCTCGAGTACAACTGCCGCTTCGGTGATCCGGAAACGCAGACGATCCTCCCGCGGCTCGCCTCGGACCTCGTTCCGCTGCTGCGCGCCGCCGCCGACGGCAACCTCTCCGGGGTCCGCGCCGAGTGGCGCCGCGAGGCGTCGGTCTGCGTCACGCTGACGTCCCAGGGCTATCCGGGGCACTACCAGAAGGGCAAGAAGATCACCGGCCTCGAGGCGTTCGGCGGGAGGCACGACCTGATCGTCTTCCACGCCGGCACCCGGACCGGGCCGGGGGGGGAGACCCGCACCACCGGCGGACGCGTGCTCAACGTGGTGGCCCTCGGCCAGACGATCGCCCAGGCGCGCGAGAAGGCCTACGCGGCGGTCGAGAGAATCCACTTTCCCGGAATGCACTTCCGCAGGGACATCGCCGTGGACGTCGCGCCGCCGGCCGGCGCGCGGCAGGGAGGTTCGGTACGGTGAGCGTCAACGCCAGAGTCGCGATCCTGATGGGGTCCAAGTCCGATCTGACCGCCATGGCCGAAGCCGCCCGGGTGCTCGAGCGGTTCGACGTGCCGTACGCCCTCGAGGTCACCTCGGCCCATCGCTCTCCCGAGCGCACGCTGGAGATCGTCCGCCGCAGCGAGCAGGCGGGCGTCCAGGTGTTCATCGTCGGGGCCGGCATGGCCGCGCACCTGGCCGGGGTGGTCGCCGCCCACACGACGAAGCCGGTGCTCGGCGTGCCGATGGATGGCAAGCTCATGGGCGGACTCGATGCGCTGCTGAGCACCGTGCAGATGCCGCGCGGCGTGCCCGTGGCCACGCTGGCCCTCGGCCGCTCCGGGGCCTGCAACGCGGCCCTGCTGGCGCTCGAGATCCTGGCCCTCGGCGACGAGCGGCTCGCCGGGCGCCTGGTGCAGGAAAAGCGCGCGATGGCCGAGGAGGTCGAACGCCCCGCCGAGGCCGCCCGCCGCGAACTCGGAGAACTGCTCGAGGGATGACCGCCCGCGCCGCACGGTTCCACGTCGTCACGCTGGGCTGCAAGCTGAACCAGTTCGACTCCGCGCAGTCCGAGGCGATCCTCCGCACGCGCGCGATGGAGCCGACCGACGATCCGCGCGAGGCGGACGTCATCGTCGTCAACACCTGCACGGTCACCGGCCGTGCCGACGCCGAGGGACGCCGGCTGCTGCGCCGCATGCGGCGGCTCAACCCGCGCGCCCGGATCGTCGCCACCGGCTGCTACGCCGAGCGCGCGCCCGACGAACTGCGGCGGGTCACGCCGGCGGACGACGTCGTCGGCCACCGCGACCGGCAGCGGCTGCCGCAGGCGCTGCTGGGTGTCGACGAGTGCGTGACGGTGCCGGTGGCGCAGTCGTTCGCCGACCGCTCGCGCGGCTGGCTGCGGGTGCAGGAAGGGTGCGACCTGCGCTGCAGCTACTGCGTGATTCCGGCCGTGCGCGGCCCCGGCCGCTCGGTCCCCGCCGCCGAGGTGGTCGACCAGCTCCGGCGGTTCGCCGACCGCGGCGTGCGCGAGGTCGGGCTGACCGGCGTCAACGTCGGCGCGTGGGGAAGCGACCTCTCGCCTCGGCAGGCGCTCGTCGACCTGCTCGAGGCGATCGTCGCCGCCGGCCTCGGCGTGCGGATCCGCCTCAATTCGCTCGAGCCGCGCACGGTGACGGACGACCTGCTCGACCTGATGCGCGCCTGTCCGGAGACGATCGTCCCGCACCTCCAGATCCCGCTGCAGGCGGGGTGCGACACCGTGCTGGCCCGGATGAGCCGCAACTACCGCACCGCGTTCTACCGCGAGCGGATCCTCGAGGCCGCCGCGCGGGTGCCCGACATCTGCCTCGGCGCCGACGTGATCACCGGCTTTCCGGGGGAGACCGACGACGAGCACGAGGCGACGGCGCGCCTGATCGAGGACCTGCCGCTGGCCTATCTGCACGTGTTCTCGTATTCGAAACGTCCCGGGACCCGGGCCGCCGACCTGCCGGACCAGGTCGCGCCGCACGTGATCAAGCGGCGCACGACGCGGCTGCGCCGGCTCGGCCGCGACAAGGCGATCGCCTTCCGGGAGCGGATGCTCGGCCGGACGCTCGTCGGGCTGGCGCTGCACGCCCACGCGCCGTGTGGTGCGACGCGCGTCCTGACGGGAAACTACATCGAGGTGCTCGTCCCGGACGCACCGTGCGGCGAGGTCGTCGCCGTCGCGCTCGAGCGGCTCGAGACCGGCGACGATCCCGTCGTGCGCGGGAGGCTCGCATGAATCGGCTGCGGATCGTCGCCCTCGTCTGCGTGCTGACGGCGTTTCCGGCGGCGCGCGCCGGCGTGCGCTGGTTCGACGGGGACTTCGAGGCCGCCAGGGCGGAGGCGCGCGCCTCGAACCGCCTCGTGCTCGTCGACTGCTGGGCGACGTGGTGCAAGTTCTGCTACGAGATGGACGACAACGTCTGGTCGCGCGACGACGTCGCCCGGGTCGTCGCGCACGAGACGGTTCCGCTGCGCCTCGAGGTCGACGAGCGCAAGGGCGCCGGCGTCGCCTTCGCCCGGACCTACGATGTCGAGGGGCTGCCGCACATCCTGGTGATCGAACCGGAGCACGGCCGCGTCCTGCAGCGGCTCGAGGGCTACCAGTCGGCGGAGCAGATCATCGCCGCCATCGATGCCGCCAGCGAGGAGTGGCGGTCGGCCCGCGCCGCGGCACGGTCCGACGATCCGGCCGAACTGGTGCGCGAGGGCTCGCGCCTGCTGCGAGCGGGCGATGCCGCGACGAGCGAGTCGCTGCTGCGGCGCGCGCTGGTCGTCGATGCCGACTGCGCGGCGCGCGAGGCCGACGACGCGGCGCTGCTGCTGGCCGGGATCGTCGCCGGGCGCGACGGGCCCGAGGCGGCCGACCGGCTACTCGCGGCGACGCTCGAGCACTGCCGCGAGCCCGGCGAGGCGGCGCCGCTGTGGAGCCGCCGGCTCGAGCTGGCCCGCGAGCGGGGCGGCGAGGTGGTCCGGGAGATCACCCTCGCCCGTCACCGCGCCCTGCCGGACGACACCGATGCGGCGCTCGACGCCGCCGCGCTGCTGGTCGAACAGCGCCGCGGGGACGACCTAGACGAGGCGCGGCGGATCTGCGAGGCGCTCGTCGCGCGGGTCGAGGACGATCCCCGGCCGCTCGGCCTGCTCGCGCGGATCGAGTTCGTCTCCGGCCGGCTCGACCGGGCGGCCGACGCCATCGACCGCGCGATCGCCATCGACCCGCATGATCTCGACCTGCGGCAGCTCCGCTTCGAGATCGAGCTGGCACGCAGGACCCGGCGCGAGCCGCAATGACCCGCCGCGCCCGCGTCCTCGCGGTGCTGCTCGCACTGGTCACCGCCGCGACGGGCGGCGTGCTGGCCGAGGATGCCGCCTGGGTGCGCGAGGAGGTGTTCCGGCGCATCGACCGCGCCGCCGCGGCGCTCCGGGCGGGGGACGCCTTCGTCGCGGAGGAAAGCGCCTGCTGGGCCTACCGGCGCGCGCTGAACAACCACACCGCCGCCTGGTATTGCGGCCGCGCGGCCCTCGAGGCGCGGCACTTCGACCTGGCGATCGAGGCCCTCGAGCTGGCGGTCGAACTCCAGCCGGAGCACCTGACCTCCGGGACCGATCTCGGGCGCGCCTACCTGGCGGCCGGAGACGTCGCCCGGGCGCGGGCGGCGTTCTTCCGGCTGCTCGATCTCAAGAAGGACTACTCGCCGGCGTGGGTCGGGCTGGCGCAGCTCGCCGAGCGGACCGGCGACGAGAAGCGCGCGCTCGAGCTGTACGCGAAGGCGATCGAGGCCGATCCGGGCAACGCCCGGGCCCGCCTGCGGCGGGGCGAACTCCATCTGCGGGCCGGCCGGATCGACGACGCGCTGGTCGACATCCGCGAGGCGGCGAAGCTGCGCCCCGACAGCGCCGAGATCGAGACCGGGCTGGCCCGGGCGCTGCTCGAGGCGGGGCTGCTCGACGAGGCGCTGACCGCCGCACGGGCCGCGCTGGCGGTCAGCCCGGCCAGCGCCGACGCCCATGCGGTGCTCGCCGCGGTGTTCATCCGCAAGGGGGCGCTCGTCGAGGCCGAGGAGGAGGCGCGCCGGGCGCTCGAGACGCACCCGGTCAACCCGGCGCCGCGGATCGTGCTGGCCGAGGTGCTCGGCCGGACGGGCCGGCTCGACGAGGCGCTGGCCGTGCTCGAGCATCCCGACGAGGACGTCCTGACGCCCGACGAGCGCGCCGCGATCGGGGCCGCCCGCAGGCGCTGGGCCGAGCACCGGGCGCGGCTCGCGCGGCTCTCCGAGAGGGTCGAGAGCGGCGAGGCGACGGCGGAGCAGATGCTGGCCCTCGCGGAGGCGGAACTCGAGACCGGCCGCCCGGCGCGGGCCGTGGAACTGGCGCGGAAGGCGGTCGAGGCGGGGCTCGCCGCGGCCACCGAGCGCCGGCGGACCGCCTGGGTGCTCGGGCGCGCCGGGCACCTGCTCGAGGCCGAGCGGGTGCTCGCACCGCTGGTCGGCTCGGCCGAGGTCGACCCGGCCGACCTGGTCAATCTCGGCGTGCTGCGGGAGCGGACGGGCGATCCGGACGGGGCCGCCGAGGCGTTCCACGCCGCCCTCGCCGCGGCGGGCTCGCGGACGGAGATCGCCGTCGCCGCCCGCGCCGGCCTGGCGCGGCTGGCGCTGGCGCGCGGCGACATGGACGGCGTCCGCGGGCAGCTCCGGGCGCTGCTGGCCCTCGAACCGGGAGCGGATCTGGCCGCCCGGGCGCGGATCGTCCTCGCGCGGCTCGGCGAGGCACCACGATGAGACCATCGTGCCGCCGTCCCGGCCTGCTCGCCGCGGCGCTCGTGCTGGCGCTCGCCGCGCTGCCCGCACCGGGGCAGGACCTCTCGCCGCGCCGCGGGTTCAAGGTGACGATCGTCGAGCCGCCCAACGAGGACATCGTCTCCGGGCCGACGAAGATCGTCGCCGAGGTCGAGGCGCGCGACCCGGCCAACGTGGTCAAGCTCGAGTTCTTCGTCGACGACGAGCTGGTGTTCACCGACGCCGATCCGCCGTACCAGCTCGTGCACGACTTCGGCGTCCGCCCGGGCGTGCACGTGATCCGGGTCGTCGCGCACCACCGGTCGGGGGCGACGGTGTCCGACTTCGTGATCACCCGCGCGCTGAACATCAGCTACGTCGTCAACGTCCAGCGGGTCGTGATGGACGTCGCGGTGCGCGACGACGACAGGCGGCTCGTCCCGGGCCTGCCGGCGTCGTCGTTCCGCGTGTTCGAGGATGGCCGCGAGCAGGAGCTGATCGAGGTCTCGCCCGAGGAGCGGCCGATCGTCGTCGGGCTGCTGGTCGACTCGTCGGGCTCGATGCGCGAGCACCTCGAGGACGCGCAGACCGCCGGATGCCGGTTCGTCGACGAGCTGCGCGACGAGGACCGGGCGTTCGTCGTCGACTTCGACGAGGCGGTCTACCTGGTCCAGGAGCCGACGGCCGACCACGCCGCCCTGTGCAGCTCGATCCGCACGACGCGGGCGGTCGGCGGTACCGCGCTCTACGACGCGATCCACGCCGCGTTCCGCGTGATCAACCGGATCCCGGCCGAGCGCAAGGCGTTCGTGATCCTCTCGGACGGCGACGACACCGCCTCGGCGATCAAGCTCGACCGGCTGCTCGAGGAGGCCCGCGGCAGCGAGGTGACGATCTACGCCATCGGCCTCGGCGTGGGGCTCGGCGACGCCCGCTCGGCGCTGCGCAGGCTGTCCGACGACACCGGAGGGCGGGCGTACTTCGTGCGCCGCTCGTCGGACCTCGAGGAGACGTACCGCCGGATCGCCGAGGAACTGCGCAGTCTGTACCAGGTGGTCTACGCGTCCGATCACGAGCTGGACGGTTCGTTCGTGCGCGTGGAGATCAGCGTCGTCGACCCGCAGGGTCGCAAGCTCGAGGTCCGCCATCGGCGGGGCTACTACGCGATGCCGTGATGCGCGCCGGGGTGCTGGTCGTGGTCCTCGCGGTGACGGCGACGCTGGCGACGGCGGCGCCGGGCGGCCGGCTGCGCGGCGAGGTCAAGCGCGGCCCGCTGCACGTGGTGCCCGGCATGACGGTCGTCGCGGTCCGCGCCGAGGCCCCGTCGGCGCTGGCGGTGACGCTCACCGACCGCCGCGGTTCGTTCGCGTTCGACGGCCTGCCCGAAGGGCACTGGACGGTGCTCGGCGCCGAGGGTGGGACGGTCGCCTGCCGGGTCTCCGACGTGACGATCCGCGGGCCGTTCCGGGCGGTCGCCGATCTCGAGGTCCGGCAGCGGCACGAGGGACGGCTCGCGATCGACCTCGCGGGTGGCGAGGGGCCGTGCCGGCTCGCGGTGCAGGTCGTCGATGCCGCCGGGCGGCCGATGCCCGGCGTGGGCGTCGAGCTGACGCCGATCGGTCACCGCGCCGATCCGCGGGCCGTGCGGACCGGGGAAGACGGACGCGCCGCCGTCGGGCCGCTGGCGTGCGGCGGGTGGCGGATCGTCGTGCGCCGGGCCGGCTGGATCACGCTGGTCCTGCCGCAGGTGACCTGGCCGGCCGGCGAGGTCCCGCTGCTGGCCCGGATGCTGCCGACCGACCGCGAGACGCCGGCGCCGCTCGACGAGCTGCTGCCCCCGGCCGAGCTGATCCCGCCGCGCTGACCGTCAGTCGAGGACCTTCATCGACTCGATCTTGAGCGTGCGCTCCGGCAGGTTGGTGAACGGCGGATCGAGCCGCTTCGTCTTCGTCTTCGCCATGTAGTCGATGGTCTTCTGGCCCTTGACCACGCGGCCGAACACGGCGTAGCCCTCCGGGCTTTCCGGCCGGGCGCCTGGGTCGAGGAACGTGTTGTCGGCCAGGTTGATGTAGAACTGCGCCCGGGCCGAGTTCGGGTTCGGCGTGCGGGCCATCGCGACGGTGTACCGGCGGTTGGACTTCTTCGCCTCGAGCGGGATCGGCTCGTGGGTCGGCTTCTCCTTGAGGTCCTCGGTGAACCCGCCGCCCTGGATCACGAACCCCGGAGCCAGTCGGTGGAAGATCGTGCCGTCGTAGTGCCCCTCGCGCACGTAGCGCAGGAAGTT
>JAJRXN010000119.1 GCA_024276295.1 Acidobacteriota bacterium | reverse complement strand
GCTCGCGGCGGGCGACCGGACCGGGCGGCGAGGACGCGTTCGACAGCGACGATCCGGTGGCCGCACGGCTGGCCTCGGCGCTGCGTGAGGTGGCCGAGGGGCTCGGGGATCTCGAGGGATTCCTGGCGCTCTGCCGGCCCGACGGCCGCGACGGTCACGCGGTGCTGCTGGCCGCCAACCGGCTGGTCCACGAGGGGCGACTCGAAGAGGCCCTCGAATGGGTCAGTCGCGGTCTCCCGGCGACGGGGGGCAGCGACCGTGCCGCCCTCGAGGATCTGCGGATCCAGCTCCTGGTCCACCTCGACCGCCGCCGCGAGGCCGCCGAAGCCGCCTGGCAGGCCTTTCTCCGCGAGCCGGGCGGCGCCTCCTTCCGCCGGCTGATCGACTCGGTCGGCGAGACGACCCGCACCGAATGGCGGCGGCGCGCGCTCGACGCCGTCGACACCGGAGCGGACGCGACGGCGTTCGTCGACGTCGCCGTGGCCGCCGAGGAGATCGAGCGCGTCGCGCATCGGCTCGACAGCGCCCCCGAACTCGTGCTCTCCGCGTCCTCGCGTTCCCTCGAACAGGCGGCCCGGGCCCTCGTCCGGCGATTTCCCGAGGCGGCGGCGAGTCTCGAGATCCACCTTGCCGAGCGGATCCTCCGGGACGGGGATTCCCGGCGCTACGACCGGGTGCTCGACCACCTGCGCCGGGCCCAGTCGCTGTACGAGACGAGCGGCCAGGCGGCCCTGTGGAAGGAGACGCTCGAGGCCCTCCGCCGGGCCTACGGCGTCGTCTCGAGCTGGTATCCCGCCGAGTAGCCGCGCGCGTCCCTTGCGCCCCGTCAGGACGGCGGCGCGGTGCCCCCGGGAAGCAGCTCCGCGGTGATCGTCACCTCGCACGACCCCCGGCGCTGGACGGAGAGGATCCCGGCCCGGAGCCGCGAACCACGGATCTGCCCGACCGCGGCCGGAGCCTCCTCGCCCGGGCCGTTCTCCTCGCGCACGTCCTCGAACTCGATCTCGCCGGCGAGCGGGCGCAGGGCGTCGAGAGCGGCGGACGCGGCCTGGAGCGGACCGGCCTGCGGCGCGTCGATCCTCCAGGTCAGCACCGGCAGTGACCGGGGGCCCGCGGCGGACGCGTCGGCGATCCGCCAGTCGTCCGGCCAGCGGGGGGCGAGCAGCTCGTCCGGGCGCAGGGCCGGCCGTGGCGCCATCCGGGGGGCGACGCCGACCTCGGCCGGGCCACGGTCCGCGGTCTCGCCGCGCTGGCGCGATCCGGGCGCGGCCCCGCGCTCCTCGGTCGGGCAGGAGAGCAGGAACCCTGCCACGAGGGCGAGAAGGGCTGCCCGCCGGGCGCTGTGCGTCATCGCTCGCTCGCCTCCGCCGGCGCCGGGACGGCGGATGGGCCGTGCCGGGCCGGAGCCCTATGTTAGGAGCGAACCGCTCGAGCGGGACAGGAAGGAACCGAATCGTGAGACTCCCGGATGTCGTCACCACGCGGCATGGACTCGCTGCGTGCCTGGTCGTCCTGGCGGCGCTGCTGCTCGCCTCCGAGATCAACCCGGCCGAGGCGGGGCGCCGGAGCCGTTCCAGGGGAGACCTGGCCGTCGTGCGCCTGGCGGTGCATTAAGTCGCCGGACCGGCCGGTCCGCCGCGCGTCTTTCTCCGCACCGAGGTCCGGAACGTCGCCGGGACGCCGCGCGAGGAGCCGTTCGACCTCGTCGCGGTCGGCGGCGACAAGCTCGAGCGCCAGCTCGCGCGGTGCCGTGTCGACGGACTCGCGCCCGGCGAGACGGCGCGCTGCGACCTGTTCGTCGACATGCCGGCCGGCAGGGAGGGAAACCGGTACGCCGTCCGTCTCGACCGCCGCTCCTTCGGCATCGAACGCTGGGATCGACGCCGGCGGAACGACCAGGCCGTCACGCGGCTCGTGACCTCGGCGCGCAGGCCGGCGGTGCGCATCGACGAGTTCGAGGTGCTGCCCCGGGTCCTGCGCGGCATGGGCGAGGTCTCGTTCCGCTACGCGGTCGAGCGCGGACACCTCGTCTGGATCCTGGTCGAAGGAGAGCCGCCACGCCTGCTCGGCGGGCATCCCGCCGACGGGCTGCTCACCGGCCAGGGGCGCCTCCGCGTGCGCGAGTCGGGTCCGGTGACGCTGGTCGCGCGCGACAGCGCGGGGCGCTTCGTCTACCGGACGATCCCGGTCACCAACACGTTCCGTCCCCACCGGGCGTGGGCGCCCGACGCCGGGGACGACACCGGTGCGATCGTCGCCGTACGGGTCGTCGGTCCGGACGATGCCGAGGCGCCGGTCGATCCGGTCGTACTCGGCGTGCTCGAACGGCGGATCGCATCGATCGGCTGGGCCCCCGAGGGGAGCCCCGATCCGTTCGCTCCGCATCGCCCGCGGCGTGGCGAAAACGTCCTCAACCCCGCCGCGCGCTGACCGTCCGGCACGTCCGGCGGACGCTCGCTCTCTCTGCTAGTCTCCGGCCCCGGCGGCAGTGAGCGGGTTCCTGTCCGCCGGCCTGCCGGAGAGCGTCGTCATGGACATCGGTCGACTGCCAGCGAGCGTGCGGGTGTTCGAGGTCGGGCCGCGCGACGGCCTGCAGAACGAGCGGCGCACGCTCGACTCGACGGCGCGCCGCGAACTCGTCGAGCGGCTCGTCGCCAGCGGTCTGCGCGACATCGAGATCGGCGCCTTCGTGCATCCGCGGTGGGTGCCCCAGATGGCGGGAACCGACGAACTCGCGGCGAGTCTTCCGGCCGCACCGGGCGTGCGGTACTGGGCGCTGGTGCCGAATCTCCGCGGACTCGAGCGGGCGCTGGCCTGCGGCGTCCGGCATGTCTGCCTGCTCGCCTCGGCCAGCGAGAGCCACTCGCGGAAGAACCTCAACCGCTCGATCGAGGAGGGGCACGCCACCAACGCCGAGATCGCCCGCGCCGCGCTCGCCGAAGGGCTTTCGCTGCGCGGGTACGTCTCGGTGGCGTTAGGGTGTCCGTTCGAGGGGGACGTTCCGTTCGACCGCGTGCTGGAGATCGCCGAGCAGCTCCTCGGGATCGGCGTCGGCGAGGTCTCGCTCGGCGACACCGTCGGGATGGGGGGGCCGCGCGAGGTCGCGGAGGGATCTGCCAGGGCCGTGGCGCGCTTCGGAGCGGAGCGGGTCGCCCTGCACCTGCACGACACCCGCGGTCTCGGTCTGGTCAACGTTCTCGCGGGGCTCGAGGCCGGCGTGCGCACGATCGATGCCGCGGTCGGCGGGACCGGCGGCTGCCCCTACGCCCCCGGGGCGGCCGGCAACCTCGCGACCGAGGACCTCGTCCACCTGCTCGAACGGCTCGGCGTGTCGACCGGAGTCGACCTCGATCGCCTCGTCGAGACGACGGCCTTTCTCGAGCGGGAGCACGGGATCACCCCGTCGTCGCGCTTCTATCGCACGGCACGCGCCACGTAGCGGCGCGGCGGACCGCGGGCGCTACCGGAACAGCGAGTCGAAGTCCGACCTGGCGTCGCGGGACCGGCGCCCGCCGAGCCGCTTGCCGGTCGCGTCGAGTACGAGCCGCGGTTCGAAGGCCTCGCAGTCGTTGGCCGCGGCCGCACCGACGGCGAGCCGGATGTCCTTCCGGCAGCGGGTGGCGCGGGATGTGTCGAAGTGGGCGCAGTGCCGGCACGAGTGCAGCGGCGTGCCGCACCGGTCGCAGGCCGTCGTCGGCCCGATCATCGCCATCTCGGCGTGCTGCTGATGCCCGCAGTCCTGGCAGCGCAGGACCTGCTCGGCGCTGCGGTCCATCGCCTGGCGCAGCCGGCGCACCTGCTCGCGGTTGCCGAGGTCGGGGCCCGTCTTCTTGTGCTCGCGGCGCTCGTCTCTTGTCATCGACCGCCTCCGGGATGGCCCCCCCCTCCGCGCATTGTGCCAGACGGAGCGCCTGCGCGGGGGCGGCTACGGGCCGACCTCCTCCGGCGGTGGCGGCGGGCGGTCCAGCGCCTCGCGCACCGCCCGCGGAAGGTCGGGATCGGTCGCCGGCTTGCGGAACGTGTCGGCGGCGCCGATGGCCAGCGCCTGGGCCTCCTGGTCGGGCAGGGGATACGGACTGAGCATGATCACCCGCTGGCCGGGCCAGCGGCGCACGATCCGTCGCAGCACGTCGAGGCCGCTGCGCCCCGGAAGCACGATGTCGAGCAGGACGAGGTCGATTCCCGGCCGCTTGCGCAGACGGTCGAGGGCGTCGCGCGGATTGGCGGCCTCCTCGACGTGGTAGCCGTAGCGCTCGAGGATCTCGCGGACGGCCTCGCGGCTGCCCGCGTCGTCGTCGACGACGAGGATGCTCTCGCGACCACGCCAGCGCGTGCGGGGGTCCGGCTCCGGGCTCTCGAGTTCTTCCGGCAGGTCCTCGTCCTCGAGCTTCGGCAGCGCCATCCGGAAGATCGTCCCGCGGCCCGGCTCGGAATCCAGCTCGATGTAGCCGCCCAGACTCCGCGCCGTCGCGTAGGCCGAGGTCAGACCGAGCCCCGCGGCCCGCGGCCCCTTGGTCGTGAAGAACGGCTCGAACGCCCGCAGCCGGACGTCTTCCGTCATGCCCGAGCCGGTGTCGCGCACCTCGACGACGGCCCACGGGCCGCGGCGCGCTCCGGGGTGCCGGGCCGCGCCCGCCTCGTCGAGGTCGACCAGCCGCGTCCGGACGACGATCTCCCCTTCGTCCATCGCGTCCCGCGCGTTTTCCAGCGCCTGCCAGATCGCCTGGCGCAGCGACACGGGATCGGCCCGGACGACGATCCGTCGCGGCCCGTCGGTCCGGACCTCCAGCCCGAATCCGGCCGGCAGGCCGCGCAGGAAGTCGGCCGCGGTCTCCCGGACCAGGCGCACGAGATCGACCGGACGCCGGTGCTGCTCGTCGGCGGCCCCGGGCGCGAACGCGCGGACGCGCCGCACGAGCGCCAGGCCGCGGGTCGCGTCGCGGTCGACCGCCTCGAAGCGGCCCGCCTCGGGACCGCCGGCCGCGCGGGCTTCACGCGCCGTGCGCTGGATCCGCGACAGGATCGACTGGAACTCGCCGACGATCGTCTCCGCGATGTCGGCCAGCGCCTCGACCCGCTCGAGCTGACGCGAGCGCGCCTCGACCATCTGCCGCCCCGTCACGTCGCGCAGGAACAGGACGAGTTCGGTGCCCTTCTCCCCGGGAATCCGGGCGCAGGCGGCCTCGAGCGGAACCGGCACGCCGGTGCGCCGGACGGCGGTGAGCACGAGATGGTCCGGCTCGGGGGCGCCCGACTGCCGGCGGCGCAGCCAGTCGGCGACGCGGGGGCGGTCCTCCTCCTCGATCATCGTCAGCAGGTCGCGTCCCTCGATCGCCTCGTCGGGCGGAATCGCGAGCAGCCGCCGGAACGCCGGGTTCGCGCCGAGGATCCGCGTGCCGTCGAGATGCACGAGGCCGTCCGGGCTGGCCTCGACGCAGGCCTCGGCGCGCAGGCGCGTGCGTGCCAGGTCGCGACGGGTGCGGCGGAGGCGCTCCTCCTGAGCGCGGAGCGCGAGGCCGAGCGCGGTGATCGCGAGCAGCAGGATCGCCAGCGCCGCCAGGCCCTCCGCGCGCCGGGAGGAGACGGCCAGAGCATGGGCCAGCGTGGCGAGCGAGAACAGGAGCACGATCGCCGAGACGGTGATCCGCCACGTGCGGCGCCTCATGTCGCGTCTCCGGCGGGACCGGCGAGCACCCGGGCGCCGAGCACCTGGTGGTCGAGGCGCGCCGCGCGGTCGATCTCCCGGACCAGCTTCGGCCGGTCGATGGCGACGCGGATGATCTCCTCGCGCACGCCGTGGGGCGCGAACGTCGCGCCGAGCCGCTGCCACCAGCCGCGGGCGACGCCGGGCTCCTCGGCGACGACGAGACGTGCGCCGCGGCGCAGGGCGCCTTCCAGCGTCCGACGCAGCGAGGAGCGCACCTCCGGGTCGAGTTCCCGGAACGTCCACGCGCAGACCAGCAGTTCGCCGCGTCCCGGCCGGCCGAGCACCTGCGGCAGGTCCCCCCGGCGCCGCCGCACGTCGAGCCCGAAGGCGCGTCCCGTCCTGACCGCCTCGTCGAGGGCCCAGCCCGAGCGGTCGACCGCCTCGACCGGGATCCCGCCGAGGGCCAGCGCCAGCGCGGTCCCGGCGGCGCCCGTCCCGCAGCCGACGTCGATCACGCGTCGGACCGGCGACCAGGCGGTCAGGTCGAGCATCTCCGCGGCGTGGTGCATGGTCAGGAACGAGAGCTGCGCGAAGAACGTCGCCAGCGCGGCCCGCTTGCCGGCTCCCTCGGCGAGCCGGCGCGAGCGCTCGGCCCCGATCTCGCCCGAGCCGTAGACGTCCTGCACCGCCTGCACGCCCTTGCGCAGCTCGCTGAAGTTCAGCGCGCCGGCGTGACGCGCGAAGGACTCCTCGGCCCAGGCGTCGAACATCGCCCGTACGTCCCCCGTCAGGTACGGAAGCTGGCCCACCGGTCCCACCTCGCTCGTCTGTGGGGCGATGATGGGTCCGGCCGGGCCGGATGCCAAGCCCCCCGGCGGCGGCGCCGGCCGGGCGCGAGGCGCGGGCCTGGGCCACACTGCAGGACGGCATGCGACGGTTGATCGAGACACTCGAAGCGCACCCGCGGATCGGACCGCACCTGGTCTACCGGGGGCGGGCCGAGGGCCGGGCCGCGGCGTTCGCCGAGCCGCGGACCGGCTAGCCGGCGGGCGTCCCGGAGATGCTCGCCGCACTCGGCCTCGAGCGGACGTACACGCACCAGGCGGCGGCCCTCGACGAGATCGCCCGGGGACGCCACGTGCTGCTCGCCACGCCGACCGCCTCGGGCAAGACGCTGGCCTACCTGCTGGCGCTGCTGGCCCGCCGCGCCGTCGATCCGGCTGCGGGGGCGCTGTTCGTCTATCCGCTCAAGGCGCTGGCACGGGACCAGCTCGGGACGATCCGCCGCGCGCTGGCGCCGCTCGGGCTCGAGCCGGGCGAGGCGGCCGAGATCTACGACGGCGACACGCCCGAAGCCGACCGCCGGCGGATCCGCCGGCGGCCTCCGGTCGTGCTGATCACCAATCCCGACATGCTGCATCTCGGGATCCTGCCTTCGCACGACGCCTGGTCGCCGATGCTCGGCCGCCTCGGCCTGGTCGCGATCGACGAGGCGCACGTCTACCGCGGCGTGTTCGGAGCGCACGTGCATCACGTGCTGCGGCGCCTGCTCCGGCTGGCACGCGGCCACGGAGGCTCGCCGCAGATCATCGCGGGTTCGGCGACCATCGGCGCCCCGCGTGCCTTCATCGAGACGCTGTGCGGCGAGCCGTTCGCGCTCGTCGACGACTCGGGCGCTCCGGCTGCCCTGCGCCACGTCCTGTTCGTCCGGCCGGACACCGTCTCGCCCTACACGCTGGCGACGCACGTGCTGGGGACCTGCGTGCGCGCCGGACACCGCACGATCGCGTTCACCAAGGCGCGGCGGATCACCGAGCTGATCTACCAGTGGCTGCGCGAGCAGGATCCCGGTCTCGCCCGGCGCGTGGCGAGCTACCGGTCGGGCTATCTGCCGGAAGAGCGGCGCGCGATCGAGCGGCGGCTGTTTGCGGGCGAACTGCTCGGCGTCGTCAGCACGTCGGCGCTCGAGTCGGGGATCGACGTCGGCGGGCTCGACGTGGCGATCCTCGTCGGTTACCCGGGCTCGCTGGCCAACGCCTGGCAGCGCATCGGCCGGGCCGGCCGGGCCGACCGGGAGTCGCTGGCCGTGCTCGTCGCGATGCCCGACGCCCTCGACCAGTACGTCGTGCGCCATCCCGAGCATTTCTTTTCCGGAGCCTTCGAGCAGGTCGTGCTCGATCCGGGCAACGACACGATCGCCGACGCGCACCTCGTGGCGGCCGGTGCGGAGCAGTCCCTCGACGCCGGTGACGTCGCCATGCTCCAGGGGCCGGCCGGTCCGGCGCGGGTCGAACGCCTCGTGGCGTCGGGCCGGCTGATCGAGACGAGCGACCGCGGGCGGTGGTTCTCGCCGCGCCGGAGACCGCAGCGGGAGATCCCGCTGCGCAGCACCGGGCAGCCGTGGCAGCTCCGGCTGCTCGGCAGCGGCCGGCAGCTCGGTTCGCTCGACGAGTCCCGCCTGTGGTTCGAGGCGCATCCGGGTGCGATCTACCTGCACGCCGGCAGGACATACAGGGTCGTCGAGCACGTTCCCGACGAGCGCGTCGCGCTCGCCGAGCCGGTGGAGGTCGACTACTACACGCAGGTCTACGCGCGCAAGGAGACCGAGATCCTCGAGACCCTCGACGAGCGCGCGCTCGGCCCGGCGCGGCTCCAGTTCGGCCGGCTACGCGTGACGACCGAAGTCGAGGCCTACGGCCGCCGCCGGCTGTTCGGCCAGGAGGAGATCTCGCGTCATCCGCTCGACGACGTTCCTCCGCAGCGGCTCGAGACGGTCGGCTTCTGGACGGTCTTTCCGGAAGGAACCGTCGAGATGCTCGTCGCCGACGAGTTCCATCCGGTCGGCGCCCTGCACGCGCTCGAGCATGCGGCGATCGGGCTGTTTCCGCTGCTGGCGATCTGTGACCGCTGGGATCTCGGCGGGATCTCCTACGCGCGCCATCCCCAGCAGGATCGCGCGATGGTGTTCGTCTACGACGGCTTTCCCGGCGGGATCGGACTGGCGCGCACCGGATTCGATCGGGCGGAGGAGCTGTTCGCGCGCACCGCGCGGCTGCTCGAGGAGTGCGACTGCGAGGCCGGCTGCCCGTCGTGCGTGATCTCGCCGCGGTGCGGGTCGGGCAACCACCCGCTCGACAAGCACGGCGCCGCGGCAATGCTCGAGCTGCTCGACGGTCGTCGCGAGGCGCGGCCGCGTGCCGTCCCGGACGGCCAGGTCGCCGCCGCGCTGGCCGGACACCGTACGGGCGTGCACGCCGGCGTGCGGGGAGGAGAACCGCTCGTCCGTCCGCGGCCCGTTCACCCGGAATCCGGCGCCGGTCGCGCCGCATCGCGCCTCGCGCCCGGTGCGCCGGATCCCGATCCCGGGGCGCTTGCGTGGCCGGAGGGCCTGCCGCAACCGGCCGAACTGCTCGCACCCGGCGAGGGGCGTTGGCTGTTCTTCGACGTCGAGACGCGCCGCTCGGCCGAGGAGGTCGGCGGCTGGGGCGCGATCGACCGCATGGGCCTCGCGCTGGCGGTCACCCTCGACGCGCGTTCGGGGGAGTTCCGGTGCTGGCACGAGTGCGACGTCGAGGCCCTCGGAAGGACCCTCGCCGCGGCCGACCGCGTCGTCGGCTTCAACGTCGACCGGTTCGCCCTCACCGTGCTCGAGCCGTACCTCGGCCCGTCGATCCGGCGCGTCGCGACGCTCGACCTGCTCGAGGTGATCCGGAAGCGGATCGGGTTCCGGCTGGGGCTGGCGCATCTCGGTCGCGAGACGCTCGGGATCGACAAGTCGGCGGACGGCCTGCAGTCGCTCGCCTGGGTGCGCGACGGCCGGCTCGACCTCGTCGAGAAGTACTGCCGCGACGACGTGGCGCTGACCGCGGCGCTGTGGGCGGCGGGGCGGCATCGGGGGCACGTGCTGTTTCGCAGCCGGCAGGGTCTTCGCGGGAGGATCCCGGTCGATTGGTAGGTGCGGCGTGGTGCCTGCTATCGTTTCGGGCCGGGCGGTCTGGTGCCGTCCCGGCCGGGAGACTCGATGAGAGCCATGCCCAGCTCCGCCCTCGTGCTCGCGCCGGTCGCGCTCGCGCTGCTGCTGGTCGGCGGGACGTCCTGCCGCCGCGAGGAGCCGATCCCGCCGCCTCCGCGCGCCGAGCAGGTCTTTCTTTCCGAAGAGCAGATCCTCCGGCAGCGCGCCGAGAAGGACGAGATGTTCCGCAACGATCCCGACTCGCCGATCCCGCCCGAGCAGCGGGCCTCGTTCGTCGGGCTCGACTACTACCCATACAACCCGGAGATGCGGTTCCTCGTGCGCCTCGAGCGCTTTCCCGAGCCGGAGCCGTTCGTGATCGTCACGACGACCGGCAAGGAGCGTCCGGCCCAGAAGGTCGGCGTGTTCCGGTTTTCCTGGCGCGGGGTTCCCGCCCGGTTGACTGCGTACCAGCTCCGCGATTCCGGCGAGCAGGCCTTCCGGCAGTTCTTCATCCCGTTCATGGACGAGACGACCGGTCGCGAGACCTACGTCGCGGGACGGTACATCGACCTGCCGGTCGACGCCGATGTGAACGGCTGGTATGGTCTCGACTTCAATCTGGCCTATCATCCGTTCTGCGCCTACGGCAGGACGGACTACGTCTGCCCCCGGACACCGAAGGAAAACCGGCTGCCGTTCCCGGTTCGCGCCGGTGAACGGGGTCAGGCCCACCAGCCGATGCCGGTGGAGCGGTCCGCGGGCGGGACCGGGCCCGGCGACTGAGGAACAGAACCCATGATTCCGGATCGCGTGTTCATCATCGGCTTTCTCGGCTCACCGAAGCTCGATGTCGGCACGGTGCTCGCCGAGAAGCTCGAGCGCCCGGTCTTCGACCTCGAGCAGATGATCGAGGCCTCGGCCCGCATGCCGATCAAGGAGATCTACCGCAAGGAGGGAGACTCCGGCTACCGGCAGCGCGAGCGGCGCGCCCTGGTGACGGCGTCGACCGGTCCGCCGGCGGTGATCGTCACCGGGGCGGGGACGTTCGTCGACCGCGGCAATCGGCAGACGATCTCCCAGTCCGGCGTTTCCGTATACGTCGCGGCTTCGCTCGAGCAGTGTCTGGCCGGCGCCCTTGAAAAGGGGCTCCTGCGGCCGGACGACGAGTCCAACGAACGGTTCACCAACCTGTTCGACATCAGGACGCGCGAGTACGAGAAGGCCGACGTGATCGTCGATGCCGTCGACCGCGATCCGGACGCCGTGGCCGATGACATCCTGCAGATGCTCGAGGACCGCGTCTGGGCGCGCGAGAGCCAATTAACGACGCGGCGCCGGCAGGACGGGGGACGCTCGTCGCAGGCCGCTGCCTGGCGGGAGCGGTGGGCGCCATCGGCGTCCTGCTGCTGATCCACGCCCTGCTCGCCCGCCTGATGCCGGCGAGCTTCGCGCCGCCGCTGGTTCCGTTCTTCGATCGGCTGCGCGTCTGGTCCGATCCGCTCGTGCTCGGCACGGAGGTCGCGGCGGGCCTCGTCGGCCTGGCCGTCGGTGCGCTGCTCTGGCGACGCCACCGCTTCGCGCCGCTGGCGTTTCTCGTCGCGGGCTGGGGCGGGGCGATCCTGCTCGTCGCCGGTCTGTGGCCCGGAGAGCGGGTCAAGCTGGCGATGCGGATGGCGGTCCGGCAGGCCGAGCGATCCGGGGCGCCGGCGGGGACGACCTTCTACGACCTGATCCCCGACGGCGTGCTGCTCGGGCTCGAGGTGGCGGCCAGCCTGCTGCTGCTCCTGCTCGTCGTCGGCACGCTGCACGTCGTCATCGCGCGACGGCTCTACCGGTCCTGACCGCCGGCCCTCCGCCGCTGCGACAGGAGGGGCGGCGAGGACAGATCGAACAAATCCGCACGAGACCGTCGACTTACCGGCGACACCAACCTGAACAGGTCCTTGCCGGACGCCACGGGTCGGCGTAAACCCAAGACGGCGCGGTCTGCCCCGGATCGAGGTGCCGTGCCTGTCGAGTTCACTGGAACAAAGGAGAAGGAGACGGGCCATGAGAAGACTTGCTTTCGCGCTCGCCCTGCTGGCCTTCGTGCTGTTCGCGGGGTGTGCAGTGACGGACTACCCGTTCGTCGAGGATCAGCGCGGCGACTATCAGGGACTCGTGCGCACGGCGCACAAGGCCTACATCGTGCCTTCGGCGCAGATCGCGACGGTCTACCCGGACGGATCGGACGAACTGTTCTCGATGGTTCTGCAGAACCAGTACGGGGACCAGACGCTCTACACGTTCAACAACTTCGATCCGACCGGGTCGGTGCTGTTCCTCGACCAGACGTACTGCGACTGGAAGTACGACGGCTGCGAGATCGTCCGGGCGTGGAATCCGCGCCAGAACGACGATCCGTTCGACTACGAGTTCTTCGGGGACTGCTCGGGCGCGCGGAGCCTCTCGCTGCTCGTCGACTACGAGACCCGTGTCGGGGAGTGCGGCGACAACATCTTCGCCGGCGATCCGCAGGCCAAGGCGCGCCTGTTCGCGAATCTCGACACGACCACCTGGCGGGGCGGCTCGGCCTACGTGATCCCGCTGCGCCCGAACAATTTCTGGGTCACGCTGACCGATCCCCAGGGCCACACCGAGTGGGCGCCGGTCTACGGCGAGTTCAACCTCCTGCTGACCGAACGGCTCCAGCTCGTCGCCCCGGTGACGCCGAACGTGCGGCACGAGATCACGTGGGTCAACGCGTGGATCGCGGCCCACGGCAACAAGGCCCGCGTCTGGATGGCCTACCGCGGCGTCCAGGGCTGGATCGACGTCACGTTCCGTCCGGACGGACTGACCTACAACGCCGGGCGCTTCTGACGCCCGCGACCTGATGCGGACAGCGCCGCGGCCGGTTCCCGGCCGCGGCGTCGTCCTGTCGTGGCGCCCCCCGGGCGCCGATTCTCCGTGGCAACCCCGCTATCCGGGATCGGCGAGGCGTTCGACTTCGGCCCAGACGCGGAGCAGGTTCTCGCCGGCGATCTTGCGGATGCTCTCCTCGTCATGGCCGTGCGCCTGCAGCGCCGCGATCAGGGCCGGGTAGCGGGAGACGTCCTCGAGGCCGCGGGGCAGCGCGCCGACGCCGTCGAAGTCCGACCCGAAGCCGACGTGATCGACACCGACGAGCTTGACGACGTGGTCGATGTGGGCCACGACGTCCTCGATCGTCGTCTCGGGGACCGGGTGCTCGCGCCGGTACCGCTCGATGAATGCCCGAGCTTCGGCGCTGCCCCGCTCGAGGTGATGCTCCTCGAGGTAGGTGCCGATCGCCTTCCAGCGCGCGTTCGACGCGCGCTGCGCTTCGAGGCTGAGAAACGCCGAGCCGAAGTTGATCTGGATCACCCCGCCTCCCTCGGCGACGGCCCGGATCAGCTCGTCGCTGATGTTCCGTTCGAAGCCGGGGGTCAGGCTGCGGCAGGACGAGTGGGACGCGATCACCGGCGCGCGCGAGAGCGCGAGCACCGCCCGGGCCGTCTCGTCGGTGACGTGCGAGATGTCGATCATCATGCCGAGCCGGTTCATCTCGCGCACGACCTGTTCGCCGAACGGGCTCAGGCCGTGCCAGCGTCGCTGCTCGTCGTACGACGAGTCTCCGATCAGGTTGGCGCGGGAATGCGTCAGTGTCACGTACCGCACGCCACGCGCGTGGAAATGGGCCAGCAGTCCGAGGTCGTCCTCGATCGCCGCGCCGTTTTCGATTCCCAGCGCGAGGCCGATCAGCCCGCGCCGGGCAGCCTGCCGCACCTCCGCGGGAGAGCGGACGATCGTGAAGGTCTCCGGTGCATCGGTGGCCAGCTTCTCGACGAGGTCGATCAGCTCGTCGGCCACCTGCCTGGCACCGCCTTCCTCCTGGTATCTCGCCGGCACGTAGATCGACATGAAGGCGGCGTCGAGGCCGCCACGGCGGGCGCGCACGGCGTCGAAGTGGCCGTCGTCGGTCAGCGTCGACACGTCCACCGGGCGCTCGCGCAGCCGGTAGGGTACGTCGATGTGGGTGTCGACGATCAGCAGGCGCCGGGCGAGGTCCTCGGCACCGGCAGCATCCACCGGCGGAGGCGCGGTACGGCCGCAGCCGGCGGCGAGCAGGAGCGCGCAGGGCAACAGGAGCCGGGACCAGGGCCGGCTCATCGGGCGCTCTCCTCCACCGGTTCGAATCTCGCCGTGAAATGCCTCAGGAACGGTGCCTGGTGCACGATGCGGAACCCGCGCAGCGTCTCGCGTCGCTCGTGGACCTCCAGGATCGCCTCGATGACGTAGTCGACGTGGCTCTGCGTGTAGACTCGCCGCGGGATCGCCAGCCGCACGAGATCCATCGGTGCGGGCAGCTCCTCGCCGGTCTCCGGATCGCGCCGGGCGAACATCACGGAGCCGATCTCGACCGAGCGGATCCCCGCTTCGCGATACAGCTCGACCGACAGCGCCTGGCCGGGGTACTCGAGCGGCGGGACCTGCGGGAGCATCGCACGGGCGTCGATGTAGATCGCGTGTCCGCCCGGCGGCTGCACGATCGGCACCCCGCCCTCGCTGATCCGTCGGCCGAGGTACTCCGTCGAGGCGATGCGATACGCGAGATAGTCCTCGCGCAGGACCTCCTCGAGTCCGATCGCGATCGCCTCGAGATCGCGTCCGGCCAGACCTCCATAGGTCGGAAAGCCCTCCGTCAGGATCAGCAGGTCGCGTTCCTGCTCGGCCAGCCGAGGGTCGTTCGTGCACAGGAAGCCGCCGATGTTGACCAGCCCGTCCTTCTTGGCCGACATCGTGCAGCCGTCGGCGAGCGAGAACAGCTCG
>JAJRXN010000118.1 GCA_024276295.1 Acidobacteriota bacterium | reverse complement strand
GTGGCGGCGACGACGATCATCCCCGCGGCGGCGGCGATCGCGAGCAGGCGACGTGGCGTGCGCGGTCTTCGTGACATCGGGCATTCCCTCCTTTTCCGACAGACCCGGGCTCCTCTCGCAGGACCCGGCGGCGGGGCGCCGCCGGTCCGCCCGGGAAGGAGTTTGCATTCTACTTGCATTCGCAAAGTTCATGCAAGAACCCCCGGTCAGGCCGTCACGTGACGGACCGGGCCGAAGCTCTCGCGACGTCGACCAGCCGTCCGAACGCCCCGGCGAGCGGCGAGCGGGGGCGCCAGACGAGGACCACCGTGCGCGCCGGCTCCGGTTCGGCAAGACGCCGGATCCGCAGCGCGCGGTGGCGCGTCTCGGCCTCGACCGCCATCTGCGGGAGCAGGGTCACGCCGAGCCCCCCGGCGACCATCTGCACCAGCGTCGGCAGGCTCGTCGCCCGGAAGCCGGGCTCGACGACACCGACCGTCGAGCAGATCGAGAGCGCCTGGTCGCGCAGGCAGTGCCCGTCGTCGAGCAGCAGCACGCGCTCGCCGCCCAGGGCGCCGAGGTCGACGCGTCCCCTGCCGCGCGCCAGACGATGGCCGGGGGGAAGCGCCAGCACGAACGGATCGCGACCGAGGCGCCGGTGCTCGAGCGAACCGAGGTCCGACTCGAGCGCAACGATCGCGGCGTCGAGGTCTCCTCCCTCGATCGCGCGCACCAGCCCGGCGGTCCGGTCCTCGCGCCAGACCAGCTCGAGGCGTTCGAACGCCTCGCGCAGCGCCGGATCGATCTCCGGCAGCAGGTACGGCCCGACGGTCGGAATCACGCCGACACGCAGCGTCCCGGCGAGCGGATCGTCGAGCCGGCGCGCGGCCGCGGCCAGCTCGCCGGCGTCGACCAGCAGCCGCCGGGCCCGCTCGACCAGCGCCGCGCCGGCCGGCGTCGGCAGCACGCGGCGCGGCCGCCGCTCGAACAGCACGACGCCGAGCGCCCGCTCGACCTCGGCGACCTGCGCCGAGAGCGACGGCTGCGAGACGTGGCAGTGCTCGGCCGCCCGCCGGAATCCGCCGGTCTCGGCCACCGCGACGACGTACTGGAGCTGGCGCAGCGTGAACGGCAGCGGGCTCTGGTTTCTCATAGCTTCATCCTATCATTGTCATCATCTAAATGTCTTGGAACTATCCCTATCCGGCCCGTAGGCTCCTTCCTGTCGGCCCGGGGCGCGCCCCGGTGCCGCTCGAGGAGAAGACGATGAATGCCGTGACGACCACCCGGAACGACTTGCCCGAGACCACCCGCCACGCGATGACCGAGCGCCTCGGCGAGGTCCTCGCCGGGGTGACGCAGCTCTCGCTGCACGCCCGGATGGCCCACTGGAACGTCCAGGGGCCGCAGTTCCTCCAGCTCCACGAGCTGTTCGACAAGGTCTACGAGGAGGCCGGAGCCTGGGGCGACCTGCTCGCGGAGCGCGCCGTGCAGCTCGGCGGGATCGCCGACGTGCGGCTCGAGACGCTCGCCCGCCAGGGCGGCCTTCCCGGATGGGATCCCGCGCGCCGCGACGGCCGCGCGACGGTCGACCAGGTGGCGGCGGCGCTCGCCGAGGTGGCGCGGCGCGTCCGCGCGGCGATCGCCGACGCCGAGCAGGCCGGCGACGCCGGCACGGCCGACCTGTTCACCGAGATCTCGCGCGCCGCGGACAAGCTGCTGTGGTTCGTCGAGGCGCACGCCGCCCAGTAGAATCCCCGCTCGCGGTGACGTTCCACCGCACGTGGGGCACGCCATGCTCGACATCACGCGCAAGAGGGCCTCGCTCCGGACAGCCCGGGCCGAGGCCCTCGTTCGCGCGAAACCCGAGACGCTCGCGATGATCCGGGACGGGCGGATCCCCAAGGGAAACGTCAAGGACGTCACGCGCGCCGCGGCGCTGCTCGGCATCAAGAACACGCCATCGCTCCTGCCGTTCTGCCACCCGATCCCGATCGAGCGCGGCGTCGTGACCTGCGAACTCGAGGAGCGCGGCGTGCGCGTGACCGTCGAGGTCTCGGCGATCGCCCGCACCGGCGTCGAGGTGGAGGCGATGACCGCCGCGGCGATCGGCGCGCTCAACGTCTACGACATGATCAAGCCGGTCGACGGCACCGCGCTGATCGAGTCGCTGCGGCTGCTCGAAAAGCGCGGCGGCAAGTCGGACCACCGCGAGACGTTCGACACGCCGCCACGCGCCGGGGTGCTGGTCGCCAGCGACAGCGTCTCCGCGGGGCGCAGCGAGGACGGCACGGGGCCCGCGCTGCGCGAGGCGCTCGGCACCCACGGGGTCCATGTCGAGAAGCTCGAGGTCGTCCCCGACGAGATCGAGACGATCCGCGAGCGCGTGCGGACGTGGATCGACGACGACGGGCTCGACCTGGTGTTCGTCGCCGGCGGGACCGGCCTCGGTCCGCGCGACGTCACTCCCGAGGCGCTCGAGCCGCTGTTCGAGCGTACGCTTCCGGGCGTGGCGGAGGCGCTGCGTGCCCACGGTCGCGAGCGGACACCGCACGCGAACCTCGGCCGCAACGTCGCCGGCGAGCGTCGCGGCGCGCTGATCGTCGCCACCGGCGGCTCGCCGCGCGCGGCGACCGAGGCGCTCGACGCGCTGATGCCGTGGCTGCTCCACGCGCTGCGCCTGCGCGAGCCGGGCTTCCGTCATGGCGCGTGACGGGATGCTGGCGTTCGAGGTGGTCTGGCCGACGATCGCCGCGCAGGTGACGCCGCTGCCGGGCGCGGACCTCCCGCTCGACGGCGCTGCGGGGCGCTGGCTGCTTCGCCCGGCCGTCGCCGCGTGGGACCTGCCCCGCTTCGACGCCGCCGCGATGGACGGCTTCGCGGTGCGCGCGGCCGACTGCACGGGCGCGGGACCGTTCCGGCTCGCCCTCGCTCCCGGCGACGCGTACGCCGCCCCCGGCGAACCGGGAGCGCTCCCGCCCGGTCACGCCCTGCCGATCGGCACCGGCGGCGTGCTGCCGGACGGCGCCGATGCGATCGCGATCCGCGAGGTGACCCGCGTCGAGGAGGGAGCTGTCGTCGTCGAGCGGCCGGTGGAGCCGGGCGCGCACGTCCGACGCCGTGGCGAGGAGCTTCGCGCGGGCGACGTCGTGCTCGAGGCCGGGGTGCGGCTCGGCCCGCGGGCGCTCGCCGCCGCGGCGGCCGCCGGCGTGCGGAAGGTGTCGGCCGGCACCTGGCCGCGCGTCGCGATCGTCTCCACCGGGTCCGAACTGGTCGAACCGGAAGCGACGCCGGGCGCCGGGCAGATCGTCGACACCAACCGGCCGTTTCTCGAGCGGTCGGTGGCCTGCGCCACCGGCGCGCCGCCGGCGCTGTCGCTCCACGTCGGCGACGACCGCGAGGCGGTCGAGACCGCGCTGCGCGAGGCGCTCGGGAGTGCCGAGGTGCTGGTCGTCACCGGCGGCGTCTCGGTCGGCGACCGCGACTACGTGCGCGGCGTGCTCGAGCAGGCGCTCGGTGCGGAGCCGCTGTTCTGGCGCGTGGCGCAGAAGCCCGGCAAGCCACTCTACGTCGCCCGCGCCGGCGCGCGCTGGATCGTCGGCCTTCCGGGCAACCCCGCGGCGGTGATCGTCCACTTCAACGTGGTCGTCGCCCCGCTGCTGCGCGCGCTGGCCGGCGCACCGGAGCCGGCGCCGCGCCGGCTTCCGGTCCGCATCGCCGCGCCGTTGCACCGCGACCGCCGCCGCACGCTGCTGCGCTGGGCCACGCTGCACGCGGAAGACGGCGCACTGCGGGCCCGGCCGCTGGCGCGCAGCGGATCGCACATGATCTCGGATCTCGCGCGCGCCGACGTGCTGGTGATCGTCCCGCCGGGCGACGGCGCGTTCGCACCGGGCGACACGCTCGAGGCGATCTCGCTGGAGCGCTGACGCCTCAGCCGTGGAGCCGCCCCGCCTTCCAGCGGGCCAGCGCGCGGCGCGTGTTGACCTGCACCGCCACGCGCTGCCAGTCCGGCGGCAGCGGAAGCGCGCGGGCGCCGATCCGGTCGAGCAGCCGGAACAGCGCCCGCTCTCCGCGCCCGATGGCGCGCCGGACTTCCGGCGCCAGCGCGGCGTCCCACAGCGCGAGCGTCGGCTCCCAGCGCCGTCCGCGGAACGCGACGGCGGCATCGCCCGGACGCATCGCGGCGCGCAGCCGGTCGAACCAGCGCGGCTCGAACGAGACCCAGTCACAGGAGACGACGAAGACAGGCCCGCACCCTGCGTCCTGCAGCGCGCCGAGCAGTCCGCCGATCGGCCCCTGAGCTTCGATCGGGTCGGCGATCGTTCGCAGACCCAAGTCGGCGAACTTCCCAGCGCGGTCGGCGACGACGGTCACGCTCGCCACGCGCCCGACCAGGCGCCGCGCGATGCGCGCGACGAGCGGCAGCCCCTCGACGACGGCGCGCGCCTTCTCCGTGCCGAAGCGCCGGCTGCGCCCCCCGGCCAGGACGTACCCGGCCGGCCGTGCGCCGGTCACGCCGCCTCCACGCGGACGCCGCTCAACGCCCGCTCGCAGGCTCGGGCGACGAGCCAGATCGCCACCGCGACGACGAAACCGGCCAGCGTGTCGACCAGCACGATCGCCAGCGCGCCGCCGAGCGCCGTCGTGGCGGCGGCCATGCCGCGGGCGTCGCGGGCGACGCGGGCGAGTTCCCAACCGGCGAGGACCAGCATCGGACCGAGCACCGCCATCGGGTAGGCACGCAGCAGCGCCAGCGACGCACCACCGAGCGCCAGGCCGGCGGCGATCTTGAGCACACCGAGCAGCACCACCGACAGCCCGGTGCGGGCGCCGAAGTGGTACTGCGCCGCGAGCCCGCCCGAGCCGTGGCACATCGGCAGGCCGCCGAGCGGCACCGCGACGAGGTTCATCAGGCCGACGCTGGCGGCCATCCGGCCGGGCGGGATGCCGCGGCCCGGGAACAGGTCGCCGCTGAGGGCGCAGACCGCGATCACCGAGTTGAGCAGCGTGAGCGGAATCTGCGGCAGGGCGCCGCGGAGCAGCCCACCCCGGAGGTCGGCCAGCGCCGGCAGGACGAACTCCGGACGCGGCAGCGACGGCGAAAGCCTGGCGAACACCTCCGGCGAGCCGAGCGCCATCACGACGAACCCTCCGGCGAACGCGACGAGCGCCCCGGGCCAGCGGCGCCGCGCAGCGAGCACGAGCCCGGCGAGCACGATCAGCGCGACGAGCCAGCCGTCGGCCCCTCCGGCGGGCAGGGCGCCGACCCAGCTCGCTCCGGTCAGCGCCAGCTTGGCACCGACGCCGAGCTGGATCGCCCGGACCACCGGACGCGGGATCCACGCCGCGATCCGGTCGGCGAGTCCCGCCGTGCCGATCGCGAACACGATCAGCCCGGCAAGCAGTCCGGCGGCGGCGACCTCGCCGCGCGTCAGGCCGCCGACGATCGCCGTGGCGGCGATCGCCTTCATCGGCTGGACGGGAATCGGCTGCCGGAACGCGAGCCCGGTGGCGATGTTCATCGCCCCGGCGAGGACCAGGATCCACGCCAGGTCCATCCCGGTCGCCAG
>JAJRXN010000117.1 GCA_024276295.1 Acidobacteriota bacterium | reverse complement strand
CCCAGCTCTTCGACGAGGCGGGGCGGGTGATCCCGGTCACGGTGATCGAGGCCGGTCCGTGCGTCGTCGTGCAGCGCAAGACCCGGGAACGCGACGGCTACGAGGCGGCCCAGCTCGGCTTCGTCGAGAAGAAGCCGCCCCGTCGCGTGACGCTCCCGCAGCGCGGTCACTTCAAGAAGGCCGGCGTGCCTCCGACGCGGGTGCTGCGCGAGTTGCCGCTCGCCGAGGGTGAGGACGTCAAGCCGGGAGACACCGTGACCTGCGGGATCTTTGCTCCCGGGACGAAGGTCGACGTGACCGGCCGGAGCAAGGGCCGCGGGTTCCAGGGCGTGATCAAGCGCCACGGATTCGGTGGTGGCCGGGCGACCCACGGTTCGATGTTCCATCGCGCGCCGGGGTCGATTGGGCAGTCGGCCTACCCGAGCAAGGTGCTGCGCGGCATGCGTGGTCCCGGGCACATGGGCGACCGCCGCGTGACGGCGCGCGGGCTGACGGTCGTGCAGGTCGACGAAGAGCGCAATCTGCTCCTGATTCGCGGCGCGGTTCCCGGGGCGCGCGGCAGTCTGGTCACGGTCCGCAAGCAGGCCACGGCGGCATCCACGGAGGCGCGCTGACGATGCCACAGGTCATCGTGCACGATCTGACGCGCAAGGAGGTCGGGAAGCTCGACCTCCCGGACGCGGCGTTCGACTACCCGCTCAAGCGGCACCTGCTGTGGGAAGCCGTGCGGCACTACCTGGCCTGCGGAAGGGCCGGGACGCACAAGACCAAGAACCGCGTCGAGGTCCGGGGCGGTGGTCGCCGTCCGTGGCGCCAGAAGGGCACCGGTCGCGCCCGGCACGGCTCGATCCGCTCGCCGCTGTGGCGCAAGGGCGGGATCGTCCATGGTCCGCGTCCGCGCGACTATTCGTACAACTTCCCGAAGCGTGCGCGGCGGCGTGCGCTGGCCTCGGCGCTATCGGCGAAGCTGCGCGACGGGTTCCTGCTCGTCGTCGACGAGCTGACGATCGATCAGCCGAAGACCGGGCTGCTGGATCGGCTGGTCCGTGAGGGGCTCCAGCTCGAAGGCAAGACGCTGCTCGTGCACAACGGCGAACAGGAAGCGCTGGACCTTGCGGCGCGCAACAACCCGCGCCTCGAGAGCGTGCGGGCGCTGCAGCTCCACGCCTACCACGTGCTCGACGCCGAATTCGTCGTGATCAGCCGCGACGCGGCGGAGGCGCTCGGGGAGGTTCTGACGCGATGAGCCAGCTGACTGCATGGGAGATTCTCCGCCGGCCGCGGCTGACCGAGAAGTCGACCCGGCTTCGCGAAGAGGCCGCACGCTGGAAGAAGCGCGGCGAGACGTTCGTGTTCGAGGTCGACACGCGTGCCAACAAGATCCAGGTTCGGCGGGCGGTCGAGCAGGTCTTCGGCGTGGAAGTGGCCCACGTGCGCACGGTCAACGTGCGGGGCAAGAAGCGACGCTACGGACGATCGCTGGGGTACCGCTCATCGTTCAAGAAGGCGTACGTGACGCTCAAGCCGGGCAGCAAGACGATCGACTTCCTGGAAGGCTGACGGGCTCCAAGGGAATTCCGAGGCGAACGATATGCCAGTGAAGAAGTTCAAGCCGACCTCGCCGGGACGCCGCCAGATGGAGGTGAACATCTCCTCCGAGGTGACGTCGTCGAAGCCGTACAAGCCGCTTCTCGAGGGCAAGAAGGGGAGCGGCGGCCGGAACAGCCGCGGGCGTGTCACGGTCTGGCACCGCGGCGGTGGCCACAAGCGGCGTTACCGGGTGATCGACTTCAAGCGCGACAAGGAAGGCGTTCCCGGCCGCGTGGCGACGATCGAGTACGATCCGAACCGTTCGGCGAACATCGCGCTGATCAACTATTCCGACGGCGAGAAGCGTTACATCCTGGCGCCCGTCGGGCTCAAGGTCGGGCAGGAGATCATCTCCTCGCGCGATGCGGACATCGTGGCCGGCAACTGCCTGCCGCTCGAGCGGATCCCGCTCGGGACGATGGTGCACAACGTCGAGCTGCGGCCGGGCAAAGGCGGACAGCTCGTGCGCAGCGCGGGGGCCTCGGCCCAGATCCTGGCCAAGGAGGGGCGCTACGCGCAGCTCCGGCTGCCGTCGGGCGAGGTCCGGTCGGTGCTGATGACCTGCAAGGCGACCGTCGGCCAGGTCGGCAACACCGATCACGGCAATGTCTCGGTCGGCAAGGCCGGACGCAGCCGATGGCTCGGCAAGCGGCCGCACGTGCGGGGCGTGGCGATGAATCCGATCGACCATCCGCATGGCGGCGGAGAGGGCAAGACATCCGGCGGGCGGCATCCCGTCACACCGTGGGGCGTGCCGACCAAGGGGCACAAGACGCGCAACAACCCGCGCACGGACCGCTACATCGTCCGTCGTCGCGGTCGCAAGTAGGACGGAGGCGCCAGCATGGCACGCTCGTTGTGGAAGGGCCCGTTCGTCGACGAGCACCTTCAGAAGAAGATCGACGAGGCGAACAAGAAGAGTGATCGGCGGGTGATCAAGACATGGTCGCGGCGTTCGACGGTCACTCCCGAGATGGTCGGCCACACGCTGGCCGTGCACAACGGGCGCCGGTTCATCCCGGTCTACGTCACCGAGAACATGGTCGGGCACAAGCTCGGCGAATTCGCGATGACGCGGACCTTCAAGGGGCACTCGGGCGGCAAGGACAAGAAGGCCCGGCGGTGACGGGAGAGGAGCGCAGCGTCATGATCTCGCAGGCGACCGTGCGGTACCTCAAGGCGAGTCCGCAGAAGGCGCGGCTGGTCGTGGACCAGATCCGCGGCCGTGACGTGGGCGATGCCATCGGCATCCTGCGCGCTTCGAAGCGACGGGTCGCGCAGGCCACGGAGAAACTGCTCAATTCGGCGATCGCCAACGCACAGCAGCACGATGAGCGAGTCGATGTCGACCGGCTGTACGTCTCCCGGGCGTGGGTCGACGAGGGGCCGCGCCAGCGCCGCGGAAGGGCGGGCTCGATGGGCCGCTTCTTTCCGGTGATGCGCAAGAGCAGCCACATCACGGTCCAGCTCGATGTTCGAGAGCCGGGCCGCCGCCGCCGACGCGGCTGAGAACGGGGATCGAAGATGGGACAGAAGGTTCATCCCTACGGCTTCCGGCTCGGGTACATCAAGACCTGGAAGAGCCTCTGGTTCGAAGAGAAGCGCTACGCCGAGTATCTGCACGAGGATCTCAAGCTGCGGCGCCGGCTCAAGAAGCAGCTGTTCCACGCCGGGATCTCCAGCATCGACATCGAGCGCGCCGGCGAGCACAAGCTGAAGATCACGCTGCACACCGCGCGACCGGGGATCATCATCGGGCGCAAGGGGGCGGAGATCGACCGGCTGCGCGAGGAACTCAAGCAGCGCACCGGGCGCGACGTGTTCATCAACATCCGCGAGGTCGACAAGCCGGAACTCGATGCACAGCTCGTCGCGGAGTCGATCGCTGCGGCGCTCCAGCGTCGGGTCGCTTTCCGGCGGGCGATGCGCAAGGCGGTGGAATCGGCCCAGCGGTTCGGAGCCAAGGGAATCAAGATTCGCTGTGCGGGTCGTCTCGGCGGGCACGAGATCGCACGTGCCGAGTGGTATCTCGTCGGCCAGCTGCCGTTGCATACGCTGCGGGCCGACATCGACTACGGCGTGGCGGTGGCGCGCACGACGTACGGCGTGATCGGCGTCAAGTGCTGGATCTACAAGGGCGAGACGACCGGAGCCGGCGACGGGCGGGCCCGGGCGCGCTGACGGACGAGAGGACCTGACCGATGTTGCAGCCCAAGCGAACGAAGTTCCGCAAGCAGCAGCGTGGCCGGATGCGCGGCAAGGCGCAGCGCGGCTCGACCGTGGCGTTCGGCGAGTATGGCCTCAAGGCGCTCGACCGGGGCTGGATCACCGCACGGCAGATCGAGGCCGCGCGAGTGGCGATGACCCGTGCCGTCAAGCGCGGAGGCAAGATCTGGATCCGCGTCTTTCCGGACAAGCCGGTCACGTCCAAGCCTGCCGAGGTGCGGATGGGCAAGGGCAAGGGGGCGCCGGATCACTGGGTGGCCGTGGTCAAGCCGGGGAAGGTGATGTTCGAGATGCAGGGCGTGGCGCCCGAGGTGGCGGAGCGCGCGATGCATCTCGCGGCGGCCAAGCTGCCGATCGCGTGCCGGTTCGTCCGGCGGCGCCAGAGCTGAGTGGGGCGCAGGAGTCGAAGCGATGAAGGCGACGAGATTCAGGGATCTCAGCGACGACGAGCTGGCGCACGAAATCGAGGGCCTGCGCAAGGCGCTGTTCAACCTGCGTGTCCAGCAGGCGATCGGCCAGTTCGAAAAGCCGCACCAGCTTCCGGCGACGCGCCGGGACCTGGCACGGGCGCTGACGGTGCAGCGTGAACGCAGCGCCGGCGAGGAGAACCAGTGATGGCTGAGACGACGGAGCGCGGGCGCGGCCAGCGGAAGGTGGGTCTCGTTGTCGGCAAGCCGGGTCGCAAGACGATCAAGGTCAAGGTCGAGCGCCTGGTCAAGCATCCGCTGTACAAGCGCGTGATCAAGCGCTCGAAGGGCTTCATCGCCCACGACGAGCAGGAGATCTGCGGCATCGGAGACAAGGTCGAGATCGTCGAGTGCCGGCCGCTTTCGGCCCGCAAGCGCTGGCGGCTCGGTCGCATCGTCGCGCGCCCCGAAGGGGCCGAACAGCGTTCGGAGTGAGGTGACGCGATGATCCAGATGCAGACGGTTCTCAACGTCGCCGACAATTCGGGCGCCAAGAAGATCATGGCGATCCGGCTGCGCGGCGGGAGTTCGGGCCGCTACGGCAGCGTCGGTGACGTGGTCACGGCGTCGGTCAAGGAGGCCAGCCCGGACGGGACGGTCAAGAAGGGCACCGTCGTCAAGGCGGTGATCGTGCGGACCCGCGCGCCGCACCGGCGGCGCGACGGGAGCTACATCCAGTTCGACGAGAACGCCGCGGTGCTCGTCAACGACGCGGGCGATCCGATCGGGACCCGTGTTTTCGGACCGGTGGCGCGCGAGCTGCGCGAGCGCAACTTCATGCGCATCGTCTCGCTCGCCCCCGAGGTGCTGTGAGGTTCGCAATGCGGATTCGCAAGGGCGATCAGGTGCAGGTGATCAGCGGCAAGGACCGCGGCAAGAAGGGCCGCGTCCTGAAGCTCGATCTCCGCAAGGGCCGGGCGATCGTGGAAGGCGTCAACATCGTCAAGAAGCACGCGCGTCCCAACCCGCAGCGCGGCATCCAGGGTGGCGTGATCGAGCAGGAGGCGGCGGTGCATCTGTCGAACCTGATGCCGCTCGATCCGGCCAGCGGCCGGCCGACGCGGGTCGGCCACAAGATCCTTGCCGAAGATGCGGGACGGCGGCGCAAGCTGCGTATCGCGCGTCGGTCCGGCATGGAACTGGACCGCTGAGGGGGGCGTGATGAGTTACACACCGCGTCTGCGAAGGATCTACGACGAAGAGGTCCGTCCGGCCCTGGTCGAGGAGTTCTCGTACAAGAACCCGATGGCCGTCCCGACCGTGCACAAGATCGTGATCAACATGGGAGTCGGCGAGGCGTCCCGCGATCCGAAACTGCTCGAGGAAGCGGTCGAGGAGTTGACGCAGATCGCCGGCCAGAAGCCGACGATTCGCCGGGCACGCAAGTCGATCGCGAACTTCAAGCTGCGGGAAGAGATGCCCGTGGGAGTCGCGGTCACGCTGCGGCGCGAGCGGATGTGGGAGTTCCTGGATCGGCTGCTGAACCTGGCGCTGCCGCGGGTTCGCGACTTCCGGGGCGTTTCCCCCAGGGCGTTCGACGGTCGGGGCAACTACTCGCTCGGCGTACGCGACCAGTTGATCTTCCCGGAGGTCAACTATGCGAAGGTGCAGCGCGCGATCGGAATGAACGTGACCATCGTCACGTCCGCAAGGACGGACCAGGAAGCGCGGTCGCTGCTGCGCCGACTGGGCATGCCGTTCACGCGCTAGGCGACGGGTTTCGCAGCAGTGGCGACTTGCGGAGAGGAATGATTCGATGTCGATGACGGATCCGATTGCGGACATGCTGACGCGGCTGCGCAACGCGCTGATGGCCGGTCACGATACGGTCTCGATGCCCTCGTCGCGGATGCGGCGGGACATCGCGAAGATCCTGCTCGATGCGGGCGACATTCGTGGCTTCCGCCACGAAGACGACGATCGGCAGGGTGTGCTGCACATCGAGCTGAAGTACGGTCCCGAGGGCGAGAAGGTGATCAACGGCCTCGCGCGGGTCTCGAAGCCGGGGCGCCGCGTCTACGTCGGCCGGAGGGAGATCCCGGATGTGCTGGGCGGGATGGGGATCACGATCCTCTCCACCTCGCGGGGGATCGTCGACGGCGGAACGGCGCGGCGGCTCGGTGTCGGCGGTGAACTCGTCTGCAACGTGTGGTGAGGAACGAAGAAGATGTCGCGAATCGGATTTCTCCCCGTCCCGCTGCCGGCCGGCGTCACGCTGACCGACAAGGGTGGTCAGGTCGAGGTCAAGGGGCCGAAGGGCGTCCTGACGGTCCCGATTGCGGACGGCGTGACCCTCGAGGTCAAGGACGGCGAAGCGACCTTGGCACGCCGGGACGACTCGAAGCCGTTGCGGGCGCTCCATGGCCTGACCCGGTCGCTGCTCGCCAACGCCGTGCACGGGGTCACCACCGGCTACGAGCGGGTGCTGCGGGTCGTCGGCACCGGCTACCGGGTGGAGCCGAAGGGCAAGGGGCTGTCGCTGTCGGTCGGCTTCAGCCATACGGTCGAGTTCCCGCTGCCCGACGGCATCACGGCGCGGGTCGAGGATCGCAATACGACGATCATTCTCAACGGAATCGACAAGCAGAAGATCGGCCAGGCGGCCGCAAACCTGCGCGCGATCCGGCCGCCTGACGCCTACAAGGGCAAGGGCATCCGGTACGCGGACGAGCGAATCTCGCTCAAGCCCGGCAAGGCGGCCGGCAAGTAGACGAGTTGCGGGAGAGCGCAGCGATGTATTCGAAGAAGGACCGCAAGAAGGCGCGGGTCAAGGTCCGGCGGCGGATCCGGGCCAGGATCACGGGTCATCCGGACAAGCCGCGCCTGGCTGTCTACCGCAGCCTGAAGCACATCTACGTGCAGGCGATCGACGACGTCAACGGCGTGACGCTCGCCGCGGCGTCGACGCTCGATCCTGAAGTGCGCGGCGAGATCAGCGGCGGCGGGAACATCGCCTCCGCGCGGGTCGTCGGGGCACGGATCGCGGAGCGGCTCAAGGCCAAGGGTATCGAGCAGGCGGTGTTCGACCGCGGTGGATACCTGTATCACGGTCGGGTCAAGGCGTTGGCGGACGCGGCCCGGGAGGGCGGGCTCCGGTTCTGAGGACCGGAACACGCCGAGCGCGGAGGGCGAAGTGGCATTCGGAAGAGATCGTGACGGCTCGGATCTTCGAGACCAGGTCGTCTTCATCAACCGCGTCACCAAGGTGGTCAAGGGCGGGAAGAACTTCTCGTTCTCGGCCCTGGTGGTCGTCGGGGACGGCAAGGGCTCGGTCGGGTTCGGCGCCGGGAAGGCCAAGGAGGTCCCGTCGGCGATCGCAAAGGGGATCGAGCAGGCGAAGCGCAGCATGATCAAGGTCCCGCTCAAGGGGACGACGATACCTCACATCGTGATCGGCCGGCACGGCGCCGGGCGGGTGCTGCTCAAGCCGGCTGCGCCGGGAACCGGCGTGATCGCCGGGGGAGCGGTGCGCGCGATCCTCGAGTCGCTGGGAGTGCAGGACGTGCTGACCAAGTGCCTCGGGACGCAGAACCCGCACAACGTGGTGCGGGCGACGTTCGACGGCCTGCAGCAGCTCAAGGATGCGCGCGAGGTGGCTCGCCTGCGCGGGGTCGCACCCGAGTCGCTCGTACCGAAGGCCACGGCGGGCGCGGCGGTGGCGGAGGGCGACGCATGAGCACGGGCAAGACGATCCGCATCAGACAGGTGCGGAGCGGAATCGGACGGCCGGTGCGGCAGAAACGCACGCTCGCCGCGCTGGGACTGGGACGGATCGACCGCGTCGTGGAGAAGCCGGATCACCCGGCGATCCGCGGCATGGTGGCCAAGATCCCGCATCTCGTCGAGATCGTCGACGAGAAGCGGCAGGACGCGCGCTGAGCCGCGCGGCCCGGAGTGGACGATGAGACTGCACGACATCGGACCGGCGCCCGGCGCCACGAGGCCGCGCAAGCGACTCGGGCGGGGACCCGGATCGGGGAGCGGCAAGACGGCGGGCCGTGGGCACAAGGGGCAGAAGTCCCGGTCCGGGTATTCGCGCGCGTGGTATTTCGAGGGCGGCCAGATGCCGCTCGTTCGGCGCGTGCCGAAGCGGGGCTTCCGCAATCCGTTCCGTCAGGAGTATGCCGAGGTCAACGTCGCGCGACTCGGCGTGTTCGAGGCGGGAACCGAAGTGACGCCGGAACTGCTCGCCGAGCGCGGCATCCTCAAGCGCTCCGAGACCCGGCGCGTCAAGCTGCTGGGCAGCGGGGAACTGGCGGTGGCGCTGCGCGTGCAGGTCCATGCCGCGAGCGCGGGAGCCAGGGCAAAGGTCGAGGCGGCTGGCGGCAGCCTCGAGATCCTCGGCAGCTGAGCGACGAACGGACGGGCGGATAGAGCATGATCGAGAGCCTGCAGAACATCTTCCGGATCGAAGACCTGCGCCGTCGCGTGCTGTTCACGCTCGGGCTGCTGGCGGTCTACCGGGTCGGGAAGTTCGTCCCGCTGCCCGGGATCAACGCCGCCGCGCTGCAGGAGTGGTTCGCGGCCAACGCCGGTGGCGTGTTCGGCATGGTCGACGTGTTCACGGGCGGCAACTTCAGCCAGATGACGATCTTCGGGCTCGGGATCATGCCGTACATTTCCGCTTCGATCATTCTCCAGCTGCTGGCGGTCGTCTGGCCCTATCTCGAGCGCCTGCAGAAGGAAGGCGAGGTCGGTCGGCGCAAGATCACGCAGTACACGCGCTACGGCACGGTGGTCCTGTCGGCGATCCAGTCGTTCGGGATCGCGTTCTGGGTCAGCAACCTGTCCGGCGGCAGTGCCGGGCCGATCGTCCCGGATCCGGGGCCGTTGTTCTACCTGATCACGGCGCTGACGCTGACCACCGGCTGCGCGTTCGTGATGTGGCTCGGTGAGCAGATCACCGAGCGCGGCATCGGCAACGGAATCTCGTTGATCATCTTCGCCGGCATCGTCGCCGGGCTGGTGCCGGCATCGATCGGCATGATCCGCGAGATGGTCCGCGGCGAGCGGAACCTGTTCCAGGTCGCGCTGCTGCTCGTGGTGATGATCGCCGTCGTCGCGGCGGTGGTGTTCGTCGAGCGCGCGCAGCGGCGGATCCCGATCCAGTACGCGAGCCGCGTGCGCGGACGCCGCGTGATGCGGGGCACGGCGACCTTCCTGCCGCTCAAGGTCAATACCGGCGGCGTGATTCCGGTCATCTTCGCGTCCTCGCTGCTCGCGCTGCCGAACGCGCTGATCCAGTACCTGTACTCGGCGTGGCCGATTCCGTTCCTCGGGTTCCTCAACCGGCAGCTCAACTACAACATGCCGCTGTGGGACCTGCTGTACGTCGGCCTGATCCTGTTCTTCTGCTTCTTCTACACCTCGATCATCTTCAACCCGATCGACACGGCGGAGAACATGAAGCGGGTCGGCGGGTTCATCCCCGGGGTGCGGCCGGGCAAGAAGACCGCCGAGTACATCGACCGCGTGCTGACGCGGCTGACGTTCGCGGGCGCGATCTACCTGTCGGCCGTCTCGCTGTTGCCGATCTTCCTGATCAGCGGCTTCCCGCTGCACATGCTCGAACCGGCGGCGGTGGGACATTTCTTCAACGAGTACGTGCCGCGGTTCATCCTCGATGGACTCGGCCTGCAGTTCTACTTCGGCGGCACGTCGCTGCTGATCGTCGTCGGGGTCGGGATGGACACCGTGCAGCAGATCGAGAGCCAGCTCGTGATGCGGCACTACGACGGATTCCTGAAGAAGACCAGGATCCGGGGCAGGAGGTGACGGAACGGTGCGCCTCGTCATCCTCGGTCCTCCAGGAGCCGGCAAGGGCACGCAGGCCGCGCGGATCAGCGCGACTTGGGGGATTCCGCACGTCTCGACGGGTGCGATGCTCCGCGAGGCGATCGCCGAGGGCACCGATCTGGGGCGCCGGGTCGAGGACGTGATGGCCCGCGGGCACCTGGTCTCCGACGAACTCGTCGCCGAGGTGGTCGAACAGCGACTGCGTCGCGACGACGCCCGGAAGGGATACCTGCTCGACGGGTTCCCGCGCACGGCGGCGCAGACGGCCCTGCTGGACGAGATTCTCGCGCGGCGCGGCGAGCGGCTCGATGCGGTGCTCCTGCTGGAGATCCCGGAGGACGTCGCGATCGAGCGGATGCAGACGCGCCGGAAGAGCAGCCGGGAAGTCCGGGCCGACGACAACGTCGAGACGTTCCGCGAGCGCCTGCGGGTCTACACCGAAAAGACCCAGCCGATGCTGGAACTCTATGAAAAGCAAGGGCTTCTGCGGCGCATCGACGGCACGGGATCGATCGACGACGTCTTCGGCCGCATCCGGGCGGTCCTCGACGGGGCGGCCTCGTGATCGCGCGCCGAAGCATGGACGAGATCGACCGCATCGACCGGGCCTGCCGGGTCGTGCGGACGATCCTCGCCGAGCTGGACGCCATGTGCCGCGAGGGGGTCAGTACGGCGGAGCTGGACCGCCATGCCGAGGCGCGGTGCGCCGATTTCGGCGCGCGCCCGGCATTCAAGGGCTACATGGGGTATCCTGCCTCGCTGTGCGTATCGATCAATGAACAGGTGGTCCACGGCATCCCGGGGCCGCGACGGCTCGAGTCCGGAGATCTCGTCAGCATCGATTTTGGCGTCCTTCTGGACGGGTACTACGGGGACTCGGCGATCACCTGCCTGGTCGGGGATGTCAGCGACGTGGACCGCGAGCTGTCCCGGGTGACGCGTGAGTGCCTGATGAAGGCGATCGAGCAGGTCAGGCCGGGCCGCCGGATCGGAGACGTCGGCCGGGCGGTCGAGGAGCACGCGACGGCGCACGCCCTCGGAGTGGTGCGCGAGTTCGTCGGGCACGGGATCGGTACGCGGATGCACGAAGAACCGCAGATCCCGAACTACCGCACGAACCGCGCGACGCCGCGGATCGAGGCTGGCAACGTGCTGGCGATCGAACCGATGATCACCGCCGGCAATCCGGAGGTCCGGGTGCTGTCGGACGGATGGACGGCGGTCACGAAGGATGGATCGAAGGCGGCGCACTGGGAACTGGTCGTCGCCGCCACCGCGGATGGGCCGCGCGTGCTGGGCGACCCGGTTGCGGTCGACTGCGGTGAGGAGCGGAACAGTGCCTAAGGAAGAAGCAATCCAGGTCGAGGCGGTCGTGGAAGAGACCCTTCCCAACGCCATGTTCCGCGTCAAGCTGGACAACGGACATCTCGTGCTCGCCCACATCTCCGGCAAGATGCGCAAGCATTTCATCCGGATCCTGCCGGGCGATCGGGTGCTGGTGGAACTCTCGCCCTACGATCTCAATCGCGGGCGAATCGTCTACCGCTACAAGTAGGCCAGGTGGAGTGACCGATGAAAGTCAGGGCGTCCGTCAAGAAGATGTGTGACAAGTGCAAGATCGTCCGGCGCAAGGGTGTGATCCGGGTGATCTGCGACAACCCGAAGCACAAGCAGCGCCAGGGCTGAACCCGAGGAGTCTGAAACAATGGCACGCATCGCGGGTATCGACCTTCCGCTGAACAAGCGCATCGACGTGGCGCTGACGTACATCTTCGGGATCGGCAAGTCGCGCTCGGACAAGATCCTCGCCGCCGCCAACGTGCCGCCGGAGGTCCGCGTCAAGGACCTGACGGAGGACCAGCAGCGGCGGATCCGGCAGATCATCCAGGACGAGGGGCGCGTCGAGGGCGATCTGCGCAAGAACATCCAGATGGATATCAAGCGCCTGATCGAGATCGGGTGCTACAGGGGCATCAGACACAGGTCCGGCCTTCCGGTGCGGGGTCAGCGGACCCACACCAACGCTCGAACCAAGAAGGGGCCGCGCGTGGCGGTTGCGGGCAAGAAGAAGGTCCGCAAGTAGCGCGGGTCGGCCCGGTTCCCGGCCTGGCGGCCGGACCGCGCGGCGACCCGAAGGCGACGTGACCAGGAGAGCAGTCGATGGCGAAGTCTTCGAAGGGCAAGAAAGGTTCGCGCCGGCGCGAGAAGAAGCTCGTCCCCCATGGGGTCGCGCACATCGCGGCGACGTTCAACAACACGATCATCACGATCACCGACCTGCAGGGGAACGTGGTCGCCTGGTCCAGTGCCGGCCGCGCGGGATTCAAGGGCTCGCGCAAGGGAACGCCGTTCGCGGCGCAGATGGCCGCGACGCAGGCCGTCGAGTCCGCGCGCGAACACGGCGTGCAGTCCGTCGACGTCCGCGTCCAGGGACCGGGTGCCGGGCGCGAGTCGTCGATCCGCGCCCTCGGTGCGGCCGGACTGGAAGTGCGCTCGATTCGTGACGTTACGCCGATTCCACACAATGGTTGCCGGCCGCCCAAGCGGCGCCGGGTCTGAGGAGGACAGGTCATGGCACGTTATACCGGTCCCGCCTGCAGGCTCTGCCGTCGCGAGGGCGAACAACTGTTCCTCAAGGGCGAGCGCTGCTTCAAGGAGAAGTGCTCGGTCAAGCGTCGACCGTACGCGCCGGGTCAGCACGGTCATCGGCGGCGCAAGATCCAAGGCTACGGACTCCAGCTGCGGGATAAGCAGAAGGTCAAGCGGATCTACGGCGTCCTCGAACGCCAGTTCCGGATCTACTTCCGCCGCGCTGCTGCCTCCCGGGGCGTGACCGGCGAGAGCCTGCTGTCGTTCCTCGAGCGCCGGCTGGACAACGTCGTGTACCGGCTCGGCTTCGCGGCATCGCGGGCGCAGGCGCGCCAGCTCGTCAACCACGGCCACTTCCTGGTCAACGAGCGCAAGGTCGACATTCCGTCGTACCAGGT
>JAJRXN010000116.1 GCA_024276295.1 Acidobacteriota bacterium | reverse complement strand
CGGCCGAGCAGCGAGCGCAGGTCGTCGTCGGCGAACCGGCGCAGGACCTCGTCGTCCCGCAGGAAGCGCTCGAGCACCGATGTCACGCCGATCACCTGCGATTCGACGTTGGCGTGCGCCTTGAGCATCCAGACCAGCGCCTCCTCGAGTTCCCGCGAGCGTTCGAGCGATCCGACGCCGTAGTGCGAGAGCGCTCGTTCGAGGGCGGTGACGAACCACGGGGGCAGCCCTTCGCCCGCCGCGTCGAGGGCGCGGGTGAACATGAACAGCGCCTGCTGCGGGCTCGGTGCCGACGTGCCGCTCTCGTCCTGGCGGTGCGGCTGGCGGCCGGAGAGATACGTGATGTCCGCGAACGCATCGAGGAGCTGGAGTTCGACCAGTCGCAGGTCCTCGTCGTCCGCCGGGACCTGTTCGCGCTGCTCTTCCAGTTCGGCGACCAGGCTGCGCGCGCGTTCCGGCTCGACGTCGAAGCCGAGCGCCAGCCGGTGCAGTTCGCGCAGCGCCGCCAGGCAGCGGTCCTTGGCCGACAGCCGGTCGGGATCGGCCGTCGTGAACTCGTCGAACGACAGTCGTTCGGTGGGCGGCCCTGCGTGCTCCTCGGCCTCCGGCTCGATCCGCACGATCGGTGCGGCGGCCTCGACCTGCTCGTTGGCCGAGACGAGCACATCGGCCACCCTGCCCGAGAGCGGCGCGGCGATCGGCATCTCGGTCTTCATCGCCTCGAGCACCGCGACCGTCTGGCCGGCCTCGACGCGCTGGCCCGCCTTGACCCGCAGCGCGACGACGATCGCCGGGGCGGGCGAGCGGACCAGGCCCCCGTCGTCCCGGGAGACGCGGTGCGGAATGCCGTCGATCTCGACGAGGTGCACCACGCCATCGGCGACAGAGACCACCCGGTGGGTCGTCCCGCCGAGGGTCATGCGCCGCTCGTAGTCGCTGATCGACTCGAGCCAGACCGGGATGCGCGCGCCGTCGACCTCGACCCGGTAGCGGTTTCCGCCGAGGCTGTAGACCATCACGTCGTAGGCCTGGCCTCCGGCGCGCAGCTCCGCCTTGCGGCCGACACGCGGCGTGACCTGCGGCCGGCCGCGGTACGCCGAGTACAGGAACGACTGCCGTTCGGCCTCCTGGTCCTCGCGGTACACCTCGAGCGCAGCCTCGATCAGCGCCGCCGCGGCGTGCGGCCGCTCGGCGCGCTCGCCACTGGCCATCAGCCGGTCGAGCCAGCCGATGTCCACCCGGCCCTCGCGGTAGTCCTCGCGCTCGAGCAGCTCGAGCAGGAACGCCTTGTTGGTCGTCCCGCCCTGGACGACGACCGTCGTCTCGGCCAGCGCCCGCGTCAGCCGGGCGATCGCCTCGCTGCGGTTGCGCCCGTTGGCGATGATCTTGGCCACCATCGAATCGAACTCGGGCGCGATCCGGTCCCCCTCGGCGATGCCGGTGTCGACCCGCAGCCCCGGGCCGGTCGGCACGCGCAGCAGCGCGACGCGGCCCGGCGACGGCGCGAAACCGTTGTCGGGATCCTCGGCATTGAGCCGGACCTCGATCGCGTATCCGAGCGGACGCGGCGGCCGGCCGCCGAGCTGGCCGCCGCGGGCGACGTGGAGCTGCAGCTTGACGAGATCGAGACCGGTCGTCTGCTCGGTGACCGGGTGCTCGACCTGCAGGCGCGTGTTGACCTCCATGAACGCGAGCTGCCGCCGGGTCGGGTCGTAGAGGAACTCGACGGTTCCCGCGCCGACGTAGCCGGCGGCACGGCACAGCCGGGCCGCGGCGTCGCGCAGCTTGTGCTCGCGGTAGCTGTTGAGCGCCGTCGAACCGGACTCCTCGATCAGCTTCTGGTTGCGCCGCTGGACCGAGCAGTCGCGCACGCCGACCGCCCAGACGTTCTCGTGCTCGTCGGCGATGATCTGCACTTCGACGTGGCGCGCGTTGGTGACCATCGCCTCGAGGAACACCGTCGCGTCGCCGAAGCTGCTCAACGCCTCGCGTCGCACGACGTCGAACGCCTGCTCGAGTTCCTCGGCGCTGGCGACGCGCCGGATGCCGCGCCCGCCGCCGCCCGCCGTGGCCTTGATCAGCAGCGGGTAGCCGATCTTCCGCGCGTGGGTCAGCGCCTCGTCGATCGTCTCGACCGGACCGCCGCTCCAGCGGGCGACCGGAACGCGGGCCTTTTCCGCGATCCGCTTGGCGGTGATCTTGTCGCCGAGATCGCGCATCACGCGGGCCGGCGGCCCGATGAACACGATCCCGAGCCGGTCGCACAGCTCGGCGAACTCCGGGTGTTCGGCGACGAAGCCCCAGCCGACCCACGCCGCATCGGCGTGGGAGGTCACCAGAGCCTCCTCGAGCCGCTCGTAGTCGAGGTAGGTGCTCTTGCGCTGGCCGTCGCGCGGATCGACGAACGTCGCCTCGCCGAGCGCGACCGCCTCGTCGGCCTCCCGGACGAACATCGAGTGGCGGTCCGCCTCGGTGAACAGCGCGATCGTGACCAGCCGTTCGCCCTGCTCGCGGGCGAACTCGCGGGCCGCGTGGATCAGCCGCATCGCCGGTTCGCCACGGTTGACGATCGCGATCCGGCCAAAGGTCCGACTCATGACTGCCTCCGCTCCACGGGGGACGGCGTCCCGGCGGCCTCGGCCGGGGCGCCGGCGCGGAATTCCGGCCGCGCAAGCCGTCAACGGTACACAAGAACCGCGCTCCCCGCAGCGGGGCGGGGGCAGGCCGCTCAGAACCCGACTTCGCGCTCGAAGACGCCGGCCACCTCGGCCGCCAGCCGCTCGACGAGGGTGGCGTCGACCCCCTCGACCATCACCCGCGCCTTGGGCTCGGTTCCCGAGTAGCGGACGACCACGCGACCGTCGCCGCCCATGGCGCGTTCGGCTCGCCGCACCGCGTCAGCCAGGGCCGGGTGGTCCTCGATCCGGGGCTTGGTGCGGACGCGCACGTTGCGCAGCACCTGCGGAAAGCGCGGCAGCTCGCGGCGGACCGCGTCGGGATCCCCCTCGCCGGTCGCCAGCAGCCGCGCGATGGTCAGCGCGGTCAGGATGCCGTCCCCGGTCGGCGCGTGGTCGAGGAAGATCACGTGCCCCGACTGCTCGCCGCCGAGCGTCCAGCCGCCCTCCCGCAGCGCCTGGAGCACGTAGCGATCGCCGACCGGCGTGCGGTGCAGCCGCAGCCCGACCCGTTCGAGCGCCTTTTCGAGCCCGAGGTTGCTCATCACGGTGCCGACGAGGGTCCGGCCGGGGAGCTTCCCGGCGCGGTCGAGGGCGCGGCCGGCGTAGTAGAGCGTGAAGTCGCCGTCGAGGATCGCCCCGCTGCGCGAGGCGCCGATGCAGCGGTCGGCGTCGCCGTCGAAGGCGAACCCGAGGTCGGCGCCGTGCTCGACGACGGCCCGCGCCACGATGTCCGGGTGCATCGAACCGACGCCCTCGTTGATGTTGCGGCCGTCGGGCGCGTCGGCGAGGACGATCACCTCGGCGCCCGCGCGCCGCAGGGCGGCCGGCGCGAGACGGAACGCCGCCCCGTGCGCCGTGTCGACGACGATCCGCAGGCCGTCGAGCCGGGCCCCGTCGAGGCAGCGCGCGAGGAACTCGAGGTACGCCGCCTCGGGCCCCGGATCGTCCTCGATCGGCCGGTCGGCGAGCCGGTCCGCCGCGGGCGCCGGCTGCTCGTCGAGCAGCAGCTCGATCTCCCGCTCCGCCTCATCCGGCAGCTTGGCGCCGTCGGCGTCGAGCACCTTGACGCCGTTGTCGTAGTACGGGTTGTGGGACGCGGAGACCATCAGCCCCGCCCGATACGGGCCGCTGCGGGTCACGAGGGCCAGCCCGGGCGTCGGCAGCACGCCGGCCGAGACGGCCCGCGCGCCGCCGTCGTCGAGCCCCGAGGCGAGGCAGGCGGTGATGAACGCCCCCGATTCCCGCGTGTCGCGCCCGAGGCAGACGGCGGGCGAATCCGCGCCCGCCCGCGCCAGCCAGGCGGCCAGCGCCCGGCCGAGCCGGTACATCGTCGGTCCATCGAGCGGCGGCGTGCCGGCCTCGCCGCGGATCCCGTCCGTTCCGAACAGCTTGCGCAAGACGTGTTCTCCGGCCCGGACCGGCCTGACCGAAAGGGGTCAGCGTGCCGGGCTGACGCGCACCGTGGCGGGCTCGATCCGGATCACCTCGACGCGGGCCCGCAGGGCCTCGTCGAGAGTGCCGAGATCGGCCGTGACCGGTACGCTCTTCGGTCGCGAAGATACGGCGTCTTCGGGCAGCCGGACAGTCAGCGTGTCGCGCACTTCGGCCAGCCTGCTCGGCGGGGCGCTGACGGTCACGGTGACCTTCGCCGGGCGGAGCGTCACGTGCCCTGCCGCTGGCGGCGTGATCTCGACCTCCCACGACGCCTCGCGCGGTTCCTCGACGATCCGCACGGTGACCCTGACGACGTCCCCCTGCGGGAAGTCGATCAGCTTGGCGCCCGGCGGCGGGGCGACCTTGACGGCCGCCCGGACATCCTCGGCTTCGCCCGCGATGTCCACCGGCCGCGTCCGGAGGTCGACCAGCGGAGCCACGACGCTCTCCGGTCCCCGGATCGCCACGACGAGCGGGTCGACCGTCACGCCCTCGACCCTGAAGCCCTCGGCCGGCTCGCCCTTGATCTCCGGCTGGACGCGCAGGGTCCGCTCGACACGCCGCTCGAGCCGCACGATCACCTCGTTGTTCAGGACCTCCTCGACGATGATCCCGCGCGGGACGTTGTAGACGTCCTGCGGCGTGACGACCAGCCGGTGCTCGCCGGGCGTGTCGATCGCGGCGAGATCGATCCGGGCGTAGAGGCGCTCGGGGACCAGCCGCTCCATCTGGGCCTCGAAGCCGCGCACGCGGATCCGCACGTCCTGCGGCTCGAACTCGAGGACGAGCATGTCGGTCGGCGGCGTGACGTCGAGCGGGATGGCCAGGTTGCGGATCTGCTGGCCGCGGCCCGCCACGTTGGCCCAGATCAGGAACGCCAGCAGCAGCGCGAACAGCTTCAGCACGATGTTGCGCCGCAGCAGTTCGAGCATCATGACGCCTCCGCCCGGCGCACCGGACGCCCGTCGCGGGCCTCGCGCGCCGCGCGCTCGGTGCCGAGGTGGCGCTCGAGGAAGGCGCGCAGCGTGCGCGCGTCGAGGTCCTGCTGGAAGCCCCCGTCGATCGCGGCCGAGATCACGCCGCGTTCCTCGCTGACGACGACGGCGATCGCGTCGGACTCCTCGGTGATGCCGATCGCGGCGCGGTGGCGGGTGCCGAACTCGCGCGAGATGTAAGGATTGGTCGACAGGGGCAGAAAACAGCTCGCGGCGGCGAGGCGGCCCTCGGAGATCAGCACCGCGCCGTCGTGCAGCGGGGTCCGCGGCGAGAAGATGTTGATCAGCAGGTCGTAGCTGACCTTGCCGTCGATCTCGATCCCGGTTTCGATGAAGTTCCGCAGTCCCTGGACGCGCTCGATGACGATCAGCGCGCCGATCCGGCGCGAGGACATCGCGCTGCAGTCCAGCGCGATCTCCTCGATGATCTCGCCCGACGGATCCTGCTGGCGCAGCCGCGAGAACGGATAGCGTCCGAAATAGGCCAGCGCCTGCCGGATCGGTCCCTGGAAGATGACGATCACGGCGAAGCCGCCGTAGATGAAGAGCTGAGTGAGGACGAAGTTCGTGGCCGGCAGCTCGATCAGGCTTCCGGGGCTGGTGATGAACCACAGGATGAACACCGCCAGGAGGCCGTAGATCATCTGCACGGCGCGCGTGCGGCGGATCAGGACCAGCAGCTGGTAGATCGCGAACCACAGCAGCAGGATGTCGAAGATGGCGAGGGGGTTGGCCAGCTCGCGGACGTGGAGCAGTTCGAGGAAATCCTGCATCAGCGCTCTCGCACCGTCTCCCGCCGCGTCACTGCGGCTGCGTTCCGGAGGCCCCGACAGCGTCGGTCACCGCCAGCGCGGCGCGCGTCGCTCCGACGTCGTGGACCCTGACGATCTCGACCCCCTCCCGGGCCGCGAGCACCGCGGCTGCCAGGCTGCCCCCGAGACGCTCGCCCGGATCGTCGATGCCGGTCCGCCTCCCGATGAAACTCTTGCGTGACGGACCGACCAGGACTGGGTACCCGAGAGCGCGAAACGCACCGATCTGCCGCAGGAGCTGCTCGTTCGCTTCCGGGGTCTTGCCGAATCCGAGCCCCGGATCGATGACGATTCTATCACCGGCAATTCCCGCTTCGCGGGCCGCGTCGGCCCTCGCGGCGAGAAAATCGAGAATCTCGCCCAGCAGGTCCTCGTACCGGGTCTGCCGCTGCATCGTGCGCGGATCGCCCCGCATGTGCATCAGCACCACCGGACAGCCCGCCTCGGCGACGACGGCCGCCATCT
>JAJRXN010000115.1 GCA_024276295.1 Acidobacteriota bacterium | reverse complement strand
GCGACCGGGGCGCTGTTCGGCTCCTTCGGTCCGGTCGGCATCGAGCGGCTGCTCTCGTGGCTGTTCGTCCCGCTGGCGTTCCTGCTCGGGATCGAGCCGGCCGACCTGCTCGAATCGGCGCGGCTGCTCGGCGGGCGGATCGTGCTGACCGAGGTCTGGTCGTACCGGCAGCTCGCCGAGGCGGCGTCCGCCGGCGGGCTCCGCCCGCGCAGCGTGCTGGTGCTCTCCTACGCGCGGTGCGGGTTCGCGCACTTCGCTTCCCTCGGGATCTTCGTCGGGGGCGTCGCGGCGCTGGTCCCTTCGCGACGCGAGGTCCTGGCGCGGCTGGCGTTCCGGGCGCTGGCCGGCGCGACGCTGGCCACGCTGATGACGGGGGCGCTGGCCGGCCTGTTCGAACACGGTGCGGCGGGCGTTCTCATGGCAGGATGAAGGAGAGGCGGCCGTCCGGACCGCCGGCCTGCCGAGCGATGGACAATCCAGGCTACGCGCGTTTCTTCGCCGAGATCGCCGACCTGCTCGAGATCCGGGGGGAGAACCCGTTCCGGATCCGCGCATACCGCAATGCCGCCCGCACGCTCGAGACGCTCGCCGAGCCGGTCGACGAACTGGCATCAAGGGGCGAGCAGGCGCTCGTCGCCCTGCCGGGGATCGGTCGTGATCTGGCGCGCAAGATCCGGGAACTCGCGCGGACCGGGCGGCTCGAGTTCCTCGAACGGCTGAAGGCGGAGATCCCGCCGACGCTCGTCGAACTGCTGGAGGTTCCGGGACTCGGACCGCGGCGCGTTCGCAAGCTCTGGCAGGAGGCCGGCGTCGTCAGCCTCGACGACCTCGAGGCGGCGCTCGCCGAGGGGCGGCTGGCCGGACTCGAGGGCTTCGGCCCGACACTGATCGCGAAGATCGCCCGCGGACTGGCCGAGAGGCGCGAGCAGGCCGGACGCGTGCGGCTCGATGCCGCCGACCGGGCGGCCGAGACGATCGTCCGGCAGCTCGCGGGTCGCCGCCGCGGGCTGAGGCTCGTCGTCGCGGGCAGCCTGCGGCGCCGGCGCGAGACCGTGCACGACCTGGACCTGCTGGCGACCGGCTGCACGCGCGGGCTGATCGAGCGGTTCGTCGCTCTCGACGGCGTACGCGAAACGCTGGCCGCGGGCGGGAGCCGGGCCTCGGTGCGGCTGGCCTCCGGGCTGCAGGTCGATCTGCGCGTTGTCCCGGAGGAGTCGTTCGGCGCCGCACTGCAGTACTTCACCGGTTCGAAGGAACACGGCATCGCCCTGCGGCGCCGTGCGCGGGAGCGCGGGCTCAGGCTCAACGAGTACGGCCTGTTCGACGGCGAGCGGCGGATCGCCGGTGCCCGCGAGGACGACGTGTACGCCGCGCTCGACCTGCCGCCGATCCCTCCGGAACTGCGGGAGAATCGCGGCGAGATCGAGGCTGCCGAACAGGGGCGTCTCCCGGCGCTGGTCTCGCTCGACGACATCCGCGGGGATCTGCAGATGCACACGACCTGGAGCGACGGGCGGGACACGATCGAGGCGATGGCGTGCGCGGCTCGCGAGCGCGGGTACGAGTACATCGCGATCACCGACCACGGGCCGACGGTGCGGGTCGCGGGCGGACTCGACGCCGCCCGTCTCGCGCGGCAGATCGAGGAGATCGACGCGATCAACGAGCGGATCGAGGGACTGCGGGTGCTCAAGGGCATCGAGACCGACATCCTGGAGGACGGCACGCTCGATCTGCCGGACGACGTGCTGGCGAAGCTGGACTACGTGCTGGCGACGGTCCACACGCGGCTGGCGCTCTCGCGACGCGAGATGACGCGCCGCATCGTGCGCGCCCTGCGGCATCCCCGGGTCAGCGCGCTCGGTCACCCGACGGGACGGCTGATCGGCAGGCGTCCGCCGTACGAGGTGGACTTCGACGAGATCGTGCGCGCCGCCGCCGGCGAGGGAAAGCTCCTTGAGATCGACGGCCATCCGGAGCGGCTCGACCTCGATGACCACCACGCACGCCGGGCCGCCGAGGCCGGCGTACCGATCGTGATCAGCACGGACGCCCACGCCGCCGCGGATCTGGCGCTGATGCGCTACGGCGTCGACCAGGCCCGTCGCGCCTGGCTGACACCGGACCACGTCGCCAACGCCCGTCCGCTCGGGCGGTTTCTGGCGCTGCTGCGGCGGTGACGCGAAACCGGGCCGGCTCGTCGTCGCGCGGATTCGGCGCAGGGCCTTCGCGGTGACGCCCCCCGCCGTCGAATCCGCTGACCGCCCGTTCCCCGACAGTCGACGGCCCACGGATTCCCGCCGGAAAGCAGGTCGCACGGGAGGGGCGGGAAGAGAAGGGCCCGCAGCACGTGCCGCGGGCCCTCCGGGGGGCCAGCCGTCGCGGAACTCAGCCGCAGACGGACGTCTTGTCGGGACAGCAGTCGCCGTAGTAGCTGCAGGACGAATCGCACCAGCAGCCGCCCGGCGCTTGCGAGCCGCAGTTGCCGACGCAGGAGTTGGGGTCGGAACCCCCTTCTTCGCAGACGTCGACCCAGCTCGCCCAGCCGTAGTTCGGCCCGACGTTGCTGACGCACGTCAGGCCGGCGTTGCACTCGGCATCGGAGTCGCAGTCGCCCTCGCCGGCGTCGCACTTGCAGCTCGTCGAGCAGTAGTTGGCGCTTCCCGGGCTTCCGCTGTGGCACGAGGGCACCTCACAGACGTCGACCCAGCTCGCGAAGCCGTAGTTCGGTCCGACGTCGGTCGCGCACACCAGTACAGCATTGCACTCGGCGTCGGAATCGCAGTCGCCCTCGCCGGCGTCGCACTTGCAGCTCGTCGAGCAGTAGCTGGCCGACCCGTTGGAGCCGCTGTGGCAGTTGCCCGGCGTCGGGTCGAGCCACTGCGAGATCTCCGAGTAGTACGCCGCGAAGGCGCCGTCGACGGTGGCGTTGCTGTTGGAGTCGCACACGTTGCCGGTGTTGGTTCCACAGGCGCCGGAGAGCTGGCCGACGACCTGGCCGCTGGCATTGAGCACCGGCGAACCGCTCGAGCCGCCCTCGGTCGCCCCGAGCACGTCCCGGCTGTAGATCCAGTCGCCTCGGGGCCATGACCCGCAGGTCCCCTTGCCCGTGTCCACCACGTGCTCGCTGTAGGCCTGCGGCTTGCCCTTGGGGTGGCTGATCCGGTAGAGATTCGTTCCGTTCGAGAAGGCCACCGCGCTCGTCGTCCATCCGAGCAGGGTGCTGCCTGCGGGCGCGGACTGGTCGAGCTGCAGCAGCGTGTAGTCGCTCGAGGTGTTGGTGCTCAGCAGGGTCGAGCCGTTGACCCGCGGCTCGCCGTTCGCGCCCGGTGTGCCGCACGGACCGCCGCAGGGGGCGGTGTACCGGAAGTACACCTCGAGACTGCTCGCCTCGGAGGACGTGCTGATGCAGTGGTTGGCGGTCAGGAAGTAGGGGATCGTCGTGGACGTGTCGGTGTCGTTGAGCAGTCCGCCCGAGCAGAGGTACTGCCCGCCGCCGGAACTGTAGAGCATCCGCCCGACCGCGTCCTGCGCGGGCTGGATCGCCGAGGGAATCGACGCGCACGAGGCGTTCTCGACGCAGCTCGCGTTTCCGGGGCACGGGGCGTCGACCCCGGCCTGGGAACTGCCGAACAGGCCGGCCCACCGCTCGCCGAGCCAGCCGATCTCGCTGATGTCGAAGCGGATCGTCGGAGGTTCGGGGCCATCACGCAGTACGGCGAGCGGCGCGCGGAGCTGGAGCCGCAGGGTCTCGCCGCGCAGCGAGTGGGTCCACAGGCCGAACTCGTCGGCGTCCTCGGAGCGGTACGGGCCGAACGCTTCGCCGGCATCCGTGTAGACGTAGAGTTCGACACCCGCGGGGAGCACGAGGTCTTCGAGATGGATGCGCAGGCCGGCGGCTCCCGGGGCATCGATCGCCGTGTACCACACGAGCCGGCCGTCGATGACGTGGGCGATTCCGGGGCCGATGCCGGTGGCTCCCTGGTGCGCCCGGAGAAGCGTGGCCGCCGGAATGGCGACACGGATTCCCAGCGGCTCCGTCAGCCCGACCTGAAGCGGTCCGGGGCCTGCGGGGGAGTCGAGCAGTGCCCCCAGCCGTTCCGGGGAGACCTGCACGGCGACGCCACGCGGGCTGATCCCCGCCTCGGAGCCGAGGAGCTCCGCAGCGAGGGCCTCCCGGGCCGTGACCGCGGCCGCCGGGTCGAACCGGCCCGGCACGCGCTCGGTCGGGACGGAGACCTGGGCGAGGACGACACCGGCGAGGACGCCGGCGAGCAGCGCCACGACCGTCCACCGAAGACACACCTTGACTCGCAGCATGAACCTCCTCCTCTCGACGGCACGCCGCAGACGGCCTGCGGCGCGGACAGGCTCCGCCGGCGGGGGCCCCGGGCGAGGTCTCTCGGGCTGGAGCGCCGCCGGCAGTCGCGGGGAGCTGGCCCGCGAGGGGGCCGACCGACGGAAGCGTGATGGGGCGTTTCTATCACGAAATCAGGTCCAGGTGAACCCGGGCCCGTCCGGGTCATGGAACGTTCGGCACGCCGGCCGGCGCGTCGATCCCGGCCCCGGGATCCTGCGACCCGTCAGGGGTGGGCACGCCACCACCGGAGCCCACGATTCGGGGCAGGCGAGTCGATCGGCGGGTGGGCGCATGCGGCGCCCCGAGCCCGGCCGGAGGAGAACTCGCGGGAGGGGGAATCATGTCGCGTACCAGGAAGGACCGGGTCCGGAAGTCCCGAAACCGCACGTGGCGCGGGCGGATCGCCGCCGCGCTCGCGCTCTGTCTGGCGGCCGTGGCGCCGGGAAGCGGCCTCGCGGCGGCGGCCGCGGCACCGGACGGCCGGGAGCCGGCGGGTCATGGCCCTGCGGTGGTCGTCGTCGAGAGTTCGACGACCCGGCGGGTTCTCGCCACGACGGGCGCCGCCGGGGCCCGGGAGACGCTCACGATCGAGCTGGCACCGTCCGCGGAAGAAGGCGTGCGCGAGGCGACGGTTCGGCTGGCCACACGGGACGACGTGACGCGCTTCGAGGCCCGCGTGCGGGTGGATGCCCGGACGATCCATGTCGAAGGCACCAGTGGACGAACGCCCTTCACCTTCGGCCTGACGATGCTCGGTGACGGCCGGTTCCGCGTCGAGCGGACGTGGGACGGGGGCGCACTGGCCTACGACAGCGGCGTCCTGCGTCGCGGAACACCGGAGCGGGCGGTCGTGGAAGCGTTCTCCGAGTATCGGGACGCCGTCGTCGCCTTCCCCGATGCCGTCGCCGCGGCGCGGGTGCGCGCGATCGTCGAGAACGCGCCGCGCGGCTCGGCCGGCACGCTCGACATGATCGCCGCCGTCGCCGCGCACGCCGTCGACGGGGTCTCGGAAACGACGGGTCTGCGCGACTACCTCGTCTGCCTCGAGGAGACGTGCACGACCTGCAACGCGTGCTGGGAGCACATGGGCTACGCCTGTGTCGGATGCCCGCAGGATCCGCTCTGGGCCCAGATGGCTTCCACGGCCTGCTATCTGGTCTTTTCGGAGATCTGCTGGTTCGAACTCCTCAATCCGGTCAAGGGGTGGACGCAGCCGATGATGTAACCTCGGGGAGTTCCGGCGGCATGGTGCCTTCTGGTATTCTCCATGCCGCCGGACTCTCGGCACCCACGTGGAATCCAGCACCCCGGAGGGGACATCTTGTTGGCAATCGAGGATCTGACGTTCCGTTACGGCCGGACCGGCTTCCGACTCGAGGTGGACGCGCTGACGTTTCCGCGGGGGCAGGTCTCGGCGCTGATCGGTCCGAACGGCGCCGGCAAGACCACGCTGTTCCACCTGGTGGCCGACCTGCTGGTTCCCGACCGGGGCCGCATCACGTTCGACGGCGCTCCGGTCGGGACGTGGCTCGCACGCGGGCGGCTGGCCCTGTGCCTCGACAGTTTTCCGCCGGAAAGCCGGCTGAAGGTCGGCACCTGGATCGACCTCGCGATGCGCGCTCGCAGCCTGCCGCGGAGCTCTGGCCAGTCGGCGTCTCGTCTCGCCGAACGCTTCGCCATGATCTCGTTGCGGGATCAGCCGCTGGGGCAGCTGTCCCGGGGGCAGGGCCGGCGGGCCGTGCTGGCCATGATGCTCGCCGGCACGTGCGACTGCGTGCTCCTCGACGAGCCGGCTGCATGGCTCGACCCGGAAGCCGTGGTCACGCTGCGCTCGAGCATCGAGGAACTCCGCGCCGGGGGGGCCGCCGTCGTGATCAGCTCGCATCTTCTCGGAGAGCTGGAGAAGATCGCGGATCGCTACGTGTTCTTCGGCCAGGGCGCCGTGCGGCGCATCGTCGATGCGTCCGAGCTGCGTTGCGGCGGCGGCCTGCGTCTCGTCGTCTCCTCGTGGCCTGCGGAGGCGGCCCGGCGCTGGCCAGACGCCGAGATCGGACGGATTCCCGGGAGCGGCGAGTGGGTCAAGGTGCTGCTCGCCGAAGACGACACCACGCTTCCGCAGGTGGTCCAGCACCTGGCCGGGCTGGGCGTTGACGTGCACGAAGCCGGCCTGGCCGGCACGAGCCTGGAGCAGTTGTTCGATGAGCTGGTATCGAACGGGTGACCGGGAGCGTTTCTCGGCGGTGTTCCGCGCCGTGCTCGGCGAGGCCCTGCGCAGTCCGCTGGTGCGCACGGGGTGGCTGGTGCTGGCGGCCTTCACGGCGATGGTCGGCAGCCGTGTCTCGTGCCAGGGGACGTCGGCGCTGCTCCTCGCGCAGTTCGCCGTCTTCTTCGCGCTGCTCTGCAGCGGCGAGACGATCTCGCGCGAGTACGCCACGCGTCGGGCGGTGGTGTTTCTCGGGTGTGGCGTCGGCCGCCGACAGCACTATCTCGCGACCTGTGCCGCCTGGATGACGGTCCACCTCGTGGGCTGCTGGGCGTTCGGGCTCCTGTACGTGTCGATCGAGCATTTCCGGCACCCCGGGCACTCCTGGGAAGAATTCGTCGGCGTGCTCGCGCTGCCGGTGATGGCCTTCCCGGTCCTCTGCCTGGGGTTCGCGCTGTCCGTCGTCCTGCCGGGCTGGTCGAACATCGGGATCGTGCTCGTCGTGCTGCTCGCCCTGAACATCGTCGGGAGCTACGAGGAGTCCTTCGGTCCGCTGTCGATCGTGGCGCGCTCGCTGCTCGGGTATGCCGGCAAGGCGGCGGAGTGCAACCCGGGGGGCGGTGACCTCGCGGCGACGCTCCGCGCCCTCGGTCTGCTCGCGGGGGCGGCGGCGCGTGCCGCGCTGCTGCTCGCCATCGGGGCGTGGCTCGTCGGCACACGGACCGGCCGGCGGCGCCTCGGAGCCGCCGCGACCAGAACGGGGTCCTGAGCGTCCAGCCGGAAGCGCTGCCGGGCCGGGTCAGTACCCCGCGGCCATGCCGTCCTTGCGGGACTCGCTGGCACCCGAGAGCGTTCCGGTCTCGGGATCGCGGCAGACCGCCTGGTAGCCGCCGAAGAGCCCGATCGCGTCGAGCAGCCGGTGCCCGCGGCGCGTCAGTTCGCGACGCACCTCGGCCGGGATGCCCGACTCGAGATGCACGAAACCGCCGGCGGTCATCTTCGTGCCGGTCGGCTGCGACGAGCCGGTGTGCACGAAGCGCGGGGCGTCACCCGCCTCCTGGATGTTCATGTCGAAGTCGACGAGGTTGACGACGATCTGCACGTGCCCTTGGGGCTGCGTGGCTCCCCCCATCACCCCGAAGGCGCACCACGGCTCGCCGCCACGGGTCAGGAACGCGGGGATGATCGTGTGGAACGGGCGCTTGCCCGGTTCGAGGGCGTTGGGGTGGTCCGGGTCGAGGTTGAACAGCGCGCCGCGGTTCTGGAGGCCGAAGCCGACTTCCGGGATGACATAACCGGAGCCGAAGCCGGTGTAGTTGCTCTGGATCAGCGAGACGAGCATGCCCGCGCCATCGCCCGTGGCGAGGTAGGTCGTCTCGGCACGATCGAGGGCCGGGTCGCCCGGGGCGTCGACGCGTGCGGCCCGCTCCGGGTCGATCAGCGCGGCGCGGCGGCGGGCGTACTCCTTGTCGATCAGCGCGGCGACCGGGACCTCCGCGAACTCGGGATCGGCGTACCAGCGCGCCCGGTCCGCGAACGCGAGCTTTTTGGTCTCGATCAGCAGGTGCCAGAACTCGGCCGCGTCACGCCCGAGCGCGCGCAGGTCGTACAGTTCGAGCATGTTGAGCATCTCGAGCGCGGCGATCCCCTGGCCGTTGGGGGGCAGTTCCCAGAGTTCGACACCGCGGTAGCTCGTCGCCACGGGATCGACCCACGTCGAGTGGTGGCGGGCGAAGTCTTCCCTTGAGAAGAAACCGCCGTGCCGCTGCGAGTAGTTCACGATCGCCTCGGCGATCGGCCCGTCGTAGAACGCCTTCCGGCCATCGGCCGCGAGCCGCTCGAACGTCCGTGCCAGGGCCGGGTTGCGGAAGATCTCTCCCTCCCGCGGAGCGCGTCCTTCCGGCAGGAACACCTCCGCGAATCCGGGCTTGTCCCGGAAGACGCGCGCCGCGCGGGCCCAGGCGGCGGAGATCACCTGAGGGACCGGCGCCCCCTCGCGCGCCAGGCGGATCGCCGGGGCCAGGACCTTCGCCATCGGCAGGCGGCCGAACCTGTCGTGCAGGGCGAACCAGCCGTCGGCGGCCCCGGGCACCGTCCAGGCATACGGGCTGTAGAGCGGGATCGTCCCGTCCGGTGCCGGCGGGACCTTGTCGATCGTCAGCGCCGCCGGCGCACGGCCCGACGCGTTGAGACCCCAGAGCCTCCGCGTCTGCGGATCCCAGACGATCGCGAACAGGTCTCCGCCGAGCCCGCAGCTCACCGGCTCGACGACGGCCAGCGCGGCGTTCGTCGCGATCGCGGCGTCGACGGCATTTCCGCCGGCCCGCAGGATCTCGAGACCCGCCTGCACGGCGAGGGGATGCGCGGCGGCGATCATGCCGTCACGCGCCCAGCTCACCGAGCGCGTGGCGAACGTCTTCCCTTCGGTCCGGTCGGCGGCATGGAAGGGCAGGGCGATTGACATCGCCAGGAACAGCAGCGAGAGCAGCGGGGGCTTCATGCGGGTCATGGACGTGTCTCCCCGGCCGCAGCCGGATGCGGGGGGACGCCGAGAAGTGCGAGCAGTTCGGCGAGGATCATCGCCGTCGCGCCCCAGACCTTCCCGGGCCCCAGGTCGAACAGAGGAATCTCGTGACGTCGTCCGTCCCGGCGGTGGACCTCGACGCGCTGGATCGCGGGATCGGCCAGACGCTCGAGCGTCGGTTCGAGCAGGCCGGCGACCTCCCGCGGTGCCGGCGCGATGCGCGGGCGTACCGAGGCGACGGCGACGAACGGATGCAGCAGGAATCCCGAGATCGGGATGTGCAGCGGCGTCAGGCAGCCGAGCAGGCGATAGGCTCCGGCCGGCACGCCGAGTTCTTCGTGCACCTCCCGCAGGGCGGCCTCGCGCGGCGCCTCGCCGGGATGGCAGGCGCCTCCCGGGAGGCTGATCTGTCCTTGGTGTGTCGGCAGTCCCTCGGTGCGCCTGGTCAGCACGATCCGCACGCCGTCCGCGGCGCCGTAGAGCAGCAGCAGCGCGCCGGCGGGCCGGGCCGTGTCGGGCGCCACGCCGGCACGCCAGCCGGGGCGCGGGCTCGGGGCCATCAGGAGCTGCGCCGCGGGTCCGGGCAGCGTCCCGCCGAGTGCCGTCGCGAGACGGTCGGCGAGCTGCCCGGGGGCGCGCCACGCGGGGTCGGCCGTCATCGCGGCCTCACCGATCGCGCCCCTCGAGTCCGAGTTCCGCGGCGTGGGGGCGCAGCGCGCCGATCACGAACTCGATGTGTTCCGACAGGTCGACACCCAGACGCTCCGCCCCGAGCCGGATCTCGCCGCGATCCACCTTGGCGGCGAACGCCTTGTCCTTGAGCTTCTTGCGCACCGAGCGCGCCGCGAGGGTGTGGATCCCTTCGGGGCGGACGAGGCAGCAGGCCCCGATGAATCCCGTCAGCTCGTCGCAGGCCAGCAGGCAGCGGTCGAGGCTCGACCGCGGCTCGACGCCCCACCGGCTGAAGTGTGCGCTGATCGCGTACGCCAGGTCGTCCTCTCCGCGCTCGCGCAGCCATGCGACGATCCGCTGCGGGTGCTCGTCCGGCCACTTCTCGTAGTCGGCGTCATGCAGCAGGCCTGCGATGCCGAACACGTCGCGGTCGACCTCGCCGTCCCCGTAGCGGTCGGCAGCGGCGCGCATCACGATCTCGACGGCGCGGGCGTGCCGGCGCAGCGCCTCGGTCTCGGTCCACTCGAACAGTCGCGCTTCGGCCTCCTCGCGGGTCAGCCTGGTCTTCGCCATGACGCGGGATCCTCCGTCGTGCAGGGTAGTCTGGTCCGGATTATGCCCGAGGGAGCGAAGGGAGCCGCGGGATGGGCGCGCACCGTCGGTGGGATGCCGTGCTGTTCGATGTCGGCGAGACGCTGATCGGCCCTGCCGGGTCCTTCGGCGCGGCCTATGCGCGCTGCTTCCGCGAGCTGGGGATCGACGCTCCCGCCGGGACATGGGACCGCGTGATGCGGACGGTGTGGCGGGAAGTCGCCGCGCGGCATCCCCCCGGGGCGGACCGCTACCGGCTCGCCGGCGGCGAGCAGCCCTTCTGGGAGCGGCTCGTCGGCGAGGTGATCGCGCGGCTCGACGGCCGGAGGCTCCCGGCCGGTCTCGTCGAGGATGCGACGGCGCGGCTCCGGGCCCACTTCGCCAGTCCGGAGGCGTGGATCGTCTACCCCGACGTCGTTCCGGTGCTCGATGCGCTCTCCGCGCGAGGCCTGCCGCTCGGCGTGGTCTCGAACTGGGACTCGCGGCTGGTGTCTCTGCTCGAGGCGCTCGCCCTGGCGCCGCGATTCGCGGTGATCTGCGGGTCGTACGACCTCGGCGTCGAGAAGCCGGATCCGCGGCCGTTCCGCGAGGCGACCGCCCGGCTCGGCACGGCGCCCGGGCGGACGCTGCACGTCGGCGATCTGCCGGAGACCGACTGGGCCGGGGGGCGCGCCGCCGGATGCACGGTGCGCCTCGTCGACCGGCGCGGCCGGCTCGGGCCGCTGTGGGGCGCCCTTTCCGATCTCGCTTCGCTGCCCGCGCTCGTCTCGTAGGCGCGCGCGGTGGAGAACTCAGGCGCGCAGCGCGTGCCAGGTCACCCGCGGCAACCGCGCCAGCGAGGGGTGCGCCTCGAAGGCGGTCAGCTCCTCACCGAGCCGATGGGCGCTGCGGTGGTCGATGAACCACGGCGGATGCGGAAACGCGCGGAACGTGGTGCGGATCACCGCCTTCTCCACCTCCTCGAACATCAGCGCGTTGTGGACGGTGCCGATCCCCGACCCCGGCGTCTCGGGGGCGTGTCCCGGGAACGCCCCCCACGGCGTGATCCCGAGCGCGAAGCCGAGCGCGGCCCAGTGATTGACGCAGACGGTGCCGTAGCGGAGCGCGGCGATCGCCCGTTCGACGGCCGGGCCGAGCCGAGGATCGCGCGCCGTGGCGGGGTCGACGATCATCGTCACGTTGAGCGTTCCGTACAGCCGCTCGTTGCAGAACTCGACCGCGCGCTCGAGCCAGCTCTCGACATCGGGGGCGTCGATGCCGGTCTCCGCGATCAGTCCGCAGAACGCCTCGACGCGGTAGCAGATCTCGTCCTCCGCGTCAGGCGGCAGGTGGGGGATCAGCGTCCACGGCAGGTGATCTTCGGCCGGCGTGCCGAATCTCTCGGCATCGGGGTGCGCCTCGACGAACCGGCGATGCCGCTCGAACGCTCCCGGGTAGTACGCCCGCCGGGTCGGCGTCTGCGCGAGACCGTGGCGGATCGCTTCGAGCAGCGCCTCGCGCAGCGGCCATTCCGCGTGCTGGACGATCACGCGGCCGGCATTGCAGTTGAAGCCGGCATTGTTCACCAGCATCGAGACGATGTTCGTCGCCTGATAGGCGACCGCGCGCCGGCTCCATGCGCCGGGCACGACGATCACCGGCGAGATGTTTCCCAGCTCGCCGGTCACCGGCTTGTCGATCAGCGGCCGGCCCGCCGCCCGGCGACGCGCGCCCTCTTCGCCGGGGCCGAACACGATCGCGAGGTACGTTTCCTCCGCGCCGGTGACATGGATCTCGTCGATGGCGGGGTGGGCGCAGAGATACGACCCCTCGCGGGCGGCGCCGACGACGATGCGCAGGAAGCCCGGTTCGATCAGCGGGGCCATCGCCTCCTCGAACAGCGGGGCGAGGAACCGGTTGACCGGGTGC
>JAJRXN010000114.1 GCA_024276295.1 Acidobacteriota bacterium | reverse complement strand
TCGAGCGGGCCCGGCTGGCGCTCGAGCAGGCGCGTCGTGACGTGGCGGCACTGCGGCTGACCGCCCCGATGGACGGCACCGTCGCCGGCCGCTGGCGCGATCCGGGCGACCTGCTCGGACCGGGCGACAGCCTGATGCGGATCGCGGGACGTGGATCGCGCTGGGTCCGCTTCGCCGTGCCGCCCGCGGTCGGCCGGAGCCTGACGACCGGCGACCGCGTGCAGGTCGTGCTCGAGGACGGTGCGGGTCCCGCGATGCCCGCGACGGTCCGCCACGTCGCACCGGAGATCGACGAGGCGTCCGGAATGATCTTCGCCGAGGCCGAGGTCGACGCACCGCGGCCGGGAGACGACAGCCGCTGGGGCGGCGTGCTGCGCGTGCGCCTGCCGGACACGTCGGTCCCCTGACCGCTCCGCGACCGGGGGGCCGCCGTTACGGTTTACGGTCGGCCCGCGCGCTCGCGCCACTCCTGTTCGCTCATCGGCAGCAGCGGCTCGAGCCCCGTCTTCTCGAGCCGTGGGTTGAGTTCCTCGAGACGCTCCAGCAGACGCCCGTACGTCGCCACCGCGTCGTCGAGTTCCCCTCCCAGCAGATCGGCGCGCCGCAACTGCGGATCCGTCGGGCGGCCGCGATAGCCGAGCACGTTGCCGTAGAGTTCACCGAGCTTTTCGCGCAGTTTCCTTTCGCCGGCGAAGATACCGCCCTTTCCGGACGCGACCAGCGTCCTGCGAAACGCGTCCAGTTCGTCGGCGAACTCTTCGAGGCTCGCGGCAAGACGGCGCGGAACACCTCCGGCGTCGGCGCGCGCCCGCGCCGCGTCACGCAGGGCGATCACGTCATCGACGACGAAGGTCATGCGCTCGAGCATGCCGTAGAGACGCATCACGGTCTCGTGCTGCAGCGCGCGATCTTCGGCCGAGTGCTTCGTGCGCGGGTCCGCGACGACCTCGACCGTGCCCTCGAACGTCCTCGAACCCTTGACGAGCCGCACGGCGTAGGTGCCTTCAGCGACCAGCGGCCCCCGGAACGCCGGCACGAGCGCATTGGCGGGGGGTACCTTCGGCGCGGGCAGCCGCATCGGCCAGTCGACCCGGTTGAGCCCACGCCGCTTGCCGGCGGGAAGTGTCGTCACGACACGGCCGGCGGCGTCGAGGATCTCGATCCGCAGATCACCGAAGATGTGACGCCGCCTGAGATGGTAGACGATCGGTGCCGCTTCCGGCAGATCGCTCCCACGGAACTCACCGTGTCCGGAGAAGTTCACGTCGAGCGGCGAGAAAGCCTGGACCGCCGGCCGTGTCGGCAGCAGCACCGCCTCCTGTTCGAGCACCTCCCGATCCAGATACCGCAGCGGCGTGATGTCGTCGATCACGTAGATCCCGCGCCCGTGCGTCGCGAGGATCACATCGGCCTCGCGCGGATGGATCGCGATGTCGCGCACCGAGACGGGAGGCAGGTTCTGTCGGAAGTGCACCCAGCTCTCTCCACCGTCGAGCGAGACGAACAGTCCCCGCTCGGTACCGAGAAACAGCAGACGCTCGTCAACGAAGTCCTCGCGGATCACGTGCGCCCAGCCATGGACCTGCCCCTCGCCGCGTCGCTTCCAGGTCGCACCGAAGTCCTCCGTGACGAAGACCCACGGCGTCATGTCGCCGAGACGATGTCCATCGAAGGTGACCCACGCGCGTCCCTTCGCGTGCCGGCTCGCCTCCACCATCGAGACCCACGTGTTCGGCGGCAGGTCCGGGATGTTTTCCACGACGTTGGTCCAGGTGCGGCCTCCGTCGCGCGTGACCTGCAGGTTACCGTCGTCGGTCCCGACCCAGATCACGTTCCCGTCGAGCGGTGAATCGCTGATCGTATAGATCGTGCAGTGGTTCTCAGCCGTCGTGTTGTCCGCCGTCAGGCCGCCCGACTCCTCCTGGCGTTGCTTTTCCGGATCGTCGGTGGTCAGATCCGGCGAGATCCTCTCCCACGAATCGCCGCGATCGCGCGAGCGGTAAAGGAACTGCGCGCCGTAGTAGAGCGTGGCCCCGCTCGCCCGGCTCATGTACAGCGGCGTGTTCCAGTTGAAGCGCAGCTCCGGTTCCCCTTCACGCGGATAGGGCCTGATGTCCTTCATCTCACCGGTCCGCCGGTCGAGCCGTTGCAGATTGCCACCCTGGTACTCGGAATAGACGATCGCCGGGTCGTCGGGGTCGGGCAGCGTCCAGAAACCGTCGCCCCAGCCGACCACCTCCCAATCCGCGGCCCGGATTCCCGAGCCGCGGCGGGAGGGACCGCGCCACGAGCCGTTGTCCTGCAGCCCGCCGTAGACGTTGTAGGGGAACTCCATGTCGTAGGCGACGCGATAGAACTGCGAGATGGGCAGCGTGCCGACGTGACGCCAGTGGCGGCCCCGGTCGTGTGAGATGTAGACGCCGCCGTCGGTACCGAGTACGAGAAAGCGCGGATCCTGCGGATCGATCCAGATCGCGTGGTGGTCGGGATGAATCGACCCGAACGAGAAGCCCGAAGACAACGGCGAATTGAACGACCGGCCGCCGTCGCTCGAGACACCCAGCGAGAAGCTGGGGCGGTAGACCCTGTCGTGATCGGTCGGGTCGACAGCCAGCGCCGAGAAGTAGAACGGGCGCGCCTGGATCAGGAAGGAGCTGTTCACCTCGCGCCACGTCTGCCCAAGGTCGTCCGAGCGATACAGGGCCGTCTTCTCCGCTTCGATGTTGGCGTACACGACGTTCGGTCGCGACGGCGCGACGGCGACGGCGATGCGGCCCAGTTCGCCTTCCGGCAGACCCCGCTCGAGACGCTGCCAGGTCTTCCCGCCGTCGGCGCTGCGATAGAGCCCGCTGCCCGGCCCCCCGGACCGGAAGGTCCACGGCAGGCGGCGGAAATCCCACATGCCGGCCCAGACCCAGCGAGGATCCTGCGGATCGATGTCCATGTCGGAGCAGCCGGTGTTCTCGTCGACCCACAGCACCTGCCGCCAGGTCTTGCCGCCGTCCCCGCTGCGGTACACGCCGCGCTCGCCACCGGGGCTCTACAGCGGGCCGGTCACGCAGACCAGCACGACGTTCCGGTCGGTCGGATGCAGCACGATGTCCGCTATCCGCTCGCTGTTCTCGAAGCCGACGCGCGTCCAGCTCTCGCCGCCGTTCCGCGTCACGTAGAGCCCGGCTCCGGCCGACACGCTGTTGCGGGTCCAGGACTCGCCGGTTCCGACCCAGACGGTGTCGGGATCCCGCGGATCGATGCGCACCGCCCCGATCGACTGCGGGTGATCGTCGAACACCGGCGCGAACGTCACGCCGCCGTCGGTCGACTTCCAGAGCCCGCCGCCCGCGGCGCCGACGTAGAGCGTCAGCGGTGGACCATGGTGACCGTCGATCGCCGCGACCCGACCGCTCATCACCGCCGGCCCGATGGATCGCGCCTCGAGACCGCCGAACGTCTCTGTGTCGATCTCGAGGCCGGTGGACGACACCGTGGCCGCCGCGAATGCGGCCACGCAGACGACGATCACGTGCATCTTCATGACGGGACCTCCCCGCACGAGTCCTGCGGACCGGGTCACTCGGCCGCGGCGCCGGGAGACGCTTCGGGCATCCGGAACCGCTCGTCCGGAATCTCGACACCGAGTTCGGCCTTCTCGATCACGATGGTACGCCCGTCCGGAGCCCCCTTGACCTTCGACGCGATCGAATGCGGGATCATCAGCCCGTCGACTTCCTTGTAGTCGCCGATCGTGGTCTCGCCCTCGACCACCTGGTCCCGCACCTTGCGCCTCGTCTCCCTGCGGATCTCGACGAAGTACTCCGCATCGAGATAGATGTAGCTCACGTCTCCGGTCGCCTTCCGTGTCACCTTCAACTTGTGAGCCGGCGTTCCCTCGACATCGGTCTCCCCGACGTACTCGATCTCGTATCCCTTCTGCTCGGGATCGACGAGCATCCCGGTGAAGTCGGCCTGGGGTTCGATCTCCTTGAACTCCTCGTCCGTCATCCGCTCGGGCTCGGTCTTGCCCATGAACGGCATGATCCGCCAGCCGGACGAGCCGTCCGAGGCCATCACCCCCGTCATCCCCTGCAACGTGAACTCGATCCGCATCTTGTTCGGCCTCTTCCATTCCCAGACGAACGGCGCCTCGAGCCCACCCGGCATGACCATCTTGCCGGCGAACCGCGCCGACTCGACGGCCCGCAGCCTGTCCAGGCCTCCCCGGGCTTCGTGGTTCTTCGCCAGGACCTCCTCCAGCGTCATGGCCGTGACCGGAACCGCGGATGCAACGACGACAGACATCGCCAGTACGAATCGCGCCGCTAGCCTCTTTCTGGACATCGGGGAACCTCCTCTCGACTCTCCGTTTTCGTTTCGTCCAGCGCCCGGCGGGTCGACACCTCTCCGGAGACGGCATCCTGCCGTACGGCCCATGGAGTCCGCCGGAGCCGAACCGCGCCGAGCATAGCCAGCCGTCGACCGACGACACGGGATACTTTTCGGACGGTCTTCGACGGGTGTCGAGAGGTAGCCGACTACCGGCCCGGCCGCTTCTCGCCCGCCGCCTCGGAGCGAGCGGCAGCGCAGTCCGGGCACAGCCCGAAGAACTGGACCGAGTAGTCCTGGACGGTGAACTCGCCCGAACGGGCCAGGGTCTCCGGGACCGGCAGGCGGTCGAGTCGCGGGTCCGAGATGTCGATCCCCCGCTCGCAGGCCGTGCACGTGAAGTGGTGGTGCCGGTCGGTGCGCGAGTCGTAGCGCAGCGCCCGGCCGGGATGGAACACCTTGCGCACCAGCCCAGCCTCCGCGAAGGATTCGAGGATGCGGTAGACCATCGAGCGCGAAACCTCCGGGAACCGCCGCCGAACCTCCGCGTGTACGTCGTCGATGGTCGGGTGCGCGTCGGTGCTCGCCAGCACTTCGAGAACCGCACGGCGCTGGACGGTCATCGCCAGCCCCAGGCGCCGTCGCTCCGCGTCGAGGGCAGCGATACGGGTCTCGTCTCGGTGGTGGCGGTGGCTCACGGCGCATTCCCCGGCGTTCCGGCGCGCCGAGGAAGCGCGCTGGCTCTTCTTCCACGATACGTCGGAGCGCCGGACTCGCAACGCGCGCGGGTCCCGGGGCACGGGAACGGCCCTCCGGGCGGACCCGGAGAGCCGTTCCGCAGGGTTCCGGCGGACACGTCCGTCAGAGTGCCTTCAGGAACGCGACGAGGTCCTTCTTCTCCTGGTCGGAGAGCCTGAGCTGCTGGACCAGATTGAAGAACTCCACCGTGTCCTCGAGCGTCAGCAGGCGGCCGTCGTGCAGGTACGGCGGGCTGTCCTTGATCCCGCGCAGGGGGAAGGTCTTGATCGGCCCGTCCTGCGCCGCCCAGCGCCCGTTGATGTCGCGCGGCTCGTAGAACCGCTCGACCTTGAGGTTGTGCATCAGGTTGTCGGTGTAGTACGGCGCCGGGTGGCAGGTCGAGCACTTCGCCTTGCCGAAGAACAGCGCCTCGCCGCGCAGCTCGGCCTCGCTCGCCTTGGCGGGATCGAGCCGGCCGTAGATGTCGAGCTTCGGCGCCGGCGGGAAGTCGAGCAGTGCCTCGAACTCGGCCATGAAGTGCACCTGGCTGCCGCGCTCGAGCACGTTGACGCCCTTCTTGGTCGCGATCACCGGGTCGCCGTCGAAGTAGGCCGCCCGCTGCTCGAACTAGGTGAAGTCCTCGACGGTCTTCAGCGCGCGCTGCGAGCCGAACAGTCGCTGGACGTTGACGCCGCGCAGGGTCGGCGTGTCGATCCGGTGGCGGAACTTCTGCGGCCGGATGTCGCCGACGAGATGCGTCGCGGCATTGGTATGGCCGTTGACGTGGCAGTCGAAGCAGGTCACGCCACGGCTCGGCTTGAGCGAACGCCGATCGTGGGTCGCGTTGAACTGCTGCTGCGGAAACGGCGTGACGAGCAGGCGCAGCCCTTCGAGCTGCTTCGGATTGAGGATCCCGTTGAACAGGTCGAAGTAGTTGTCGAGGGTGACGACCTTGCCCTGCGAGACGTCTCCGAGATCGGGCCGCGTCGTCAGGTAGATCGGCGGCGGGTACTCGGGCAGCAGGTGCCGGGGCAGGTCGTAGTCGAGATCGAAGCGGGTCAGATCGCGGCCTTCCTGGCGCTTGATCTCCTCGATGTGGTGCGAGGGGAAGAGCATGCCGCCTTCCATGTGGTTCGGGTGCGGCAGCGGGTAGAAGCCGGCCGGCCAGAGGTCCTTCGCGCGGATCTCGTCCGGCGTCATCGCCGCGAGCTTCTGCCAGGTCATCCCCGGCGGCAGCTTGGTGCGCGGTCCCTGCTGGAGCGGCTTGCCGCGGGACATCGTCGGCCCCGGCGCCGGGCGATCGGACAGGTCGTAGCGCTCCTCGAGCAGGCGCATGTGGCGCGCCATCACCTCGTCCTTCGCCGCGGACATCACGCGGGCGATCTCCTCGAACGACTTGGTGATGTGGACCGGCGCGTAGGAGCTGGGCATCTCGTCGCCGGCGGCGCGGACCCAGGTCGTGATCGCCGTGGCGGCGACGACGATCATCCCCGCGGCGGCGGCGATCGCGAGCAGGCGACGTGGCGTGCGCGGTCTTCGTGACATCGGGCATTCCCTCCTTTTCCGACAGACCCGGGCTCCTCTCGCAGGACCCGGCGGCGGGGCGCCG
>JAJRXN010000113.1 GCA_024276295.1 Acidobacteriota bacterium | reverse complement strand
GCTGCGCGAAAAGTGCGAGCGGTTCGACGTCCGGATGTTGACCGGACTCGACGACGAGACGCTCGCTGCCGCCCGCATCACCCGGGTCGAGAGCCTCGATCGGGCCGCTGAGCAGGTGGGAAGGGTGCTGGCGTCGGGAGGACGTGCCGCGCTGGCACCGCGCGGCGCCGCGCTGCTCTACGAACTGGCGGAACGGGGCGACGGGTCGACCCGGTGATCCCCGGCGTGGTACGACGAACGCACGAGCGGGCCGGCCTCGACGTGCCGGAAACCGAGTTCGCGCCCCCGCTCGGCCAGCCACGCGAACCGCTCGGGCGGCACGAAGCGACGCACAGGCAGATGTTCCGGCGTGGGCTGGAGGTACTGGCCGATCGCCAGCACGTCGACGCCGGCCGACGCGATGCGCTCCATCGTCGCCAGGAGCTGCTCGTCGGTCTCGCCGAGCCCGACCATCAGCGCGGTCTTGGTCGTGGCCCCCGACTCGCTTCCGCGCCGTGACGCCTCGGCCAGCAGCGCGAGGGAGTGCTCGAAGCGCGAGCCCGGGCGGGCGACCCGATAGAGTTCCGGCACGGTTTCGATGTTGTGCGAGAAGACCTCCGGCCGGGCGGACAGAACCTCCTCCAAGGCGCGCCGCGGATCCTGCTTGAAGTCCGGCGTCAGGCCCTCCACCGCGCATCCCGGAACGCGCGCATGGATCTCCTCGACCACGCGCCGGAAATGCCCGGCGCCGCCGTCGGGCAGATCGTCGCGATCGACCGAAGTGATCACCACGTGATCGAGCCGGAGCGTCGCCACGGCTTCGGCGAGCCTCCGGGGCTCGGCGGGATCCGGTGGTGCGGGAGGCAATCCGGTCCTGACGGCGCAGAATCCGCACCGGCGGGTGCAGACGTCACCGAGGATCATGAAGGTCGCCGTGCCGGCCGACCAGCACTCGTGGACGTTCGGGCAGCGGGCTTCCTCACAGACGGTGTTCAGCCCGTGCCGGGAAACGAGGCGCCTGACCCTGTTGTAGGTCGGGTTGGTCTCCAGGCGGATCCTGAGCCACGGCGGCTTGGGACCGGTGACCCCTCCCCGACGCGCCCGGCGGGCCGGGGAATCCGTGTCGGGCCAACGTGGTCGTCTCGTGCCGTGCATCACTCGTTCTCCAGCGGTCGCACCTGCGTGCGGGGATGGTAGCCGCACGCGCCGGGTGCCGCGAGGGGCGGTAGCGGCGGGGCTTGCCCCGCCGATTCTCCATTGGAATTTCCCTATCCAGAATCGGCGCCCGTAGCGGCGGGCCTTGGCCCGCCGATTCTGGATGGAGGGGTCGCGGTTGATGGCCGATCGGCTTCCCCTACAGATCGACCATCGGGTCGCGTTCGTAGGCCGAGCCGAGTTCGCAGAGGCGCCGGAGTACCTGGGAAAACACGCCGTAGAGCCTCTGGAGCGTCGGCATGTCGGTGACCCTGCCATCCGCTTCGAGGTACAGCTCGTCGACTCCCTCGGGGAACTCGGGACCGAACCAGCCTTCATCGTCCCGGACCTCGAGCCGATGCAGCCGCTCGCAGGCGAGGATCTCCGACCGCAGTGCGCGATCGCCGAGCAGCCGCCGGACTTCCTGCTCGGAGTTGGCCCGCACGACGAATTCCCGGTCGAACTCCTCGTCGCCGATCTCGATGCCCTGGCCGCCGAAGAACGAAGCCAGGTCGGCCAGGAGGCTGCGACGGACGATGCCGAACCGGAAGCCGTCGAGATTGACGTAGGCCGCCCGCAGACGCGTGACGACCGACGAGCCGCGACCGGCCACTTCCGCATGGATGTCGAGGCTGACGGTAAAGGGCGGACTCTGGACACGCAGTGGACGTCCATCCCAGCGGCCATCGAGGATGTCCCCCTCGAGCTGGCGCCAGACGGCATCCTGATGCTTGCTGAAACAGTCGTGCTTCCCGTCGCTCATCGTCGATCGTCTCCCGGCTCGAAGCCCCGGCCCGCTCGGCCGCGACCGTGCGACCCCGCAGCTCCGGATCCGTCTCGATGATCCACCACACCCTCGACCATCGGCAAGGGGCTGGCGTCCCGGCGCGTGATTCGGGATCATCACGATCTCCGCGGCGCATCCGCGTCCGCGCGGGGGAGAGCCGATGAGCCATCCCTTCGACGACATCGACCGGCTGTGCGTCAACGTGCTCCGCGGTCTCGCCCTCGACATGGTCGAGCGGGCCGGCTCCGGTCATCCCGGCCTCCCGCTCGGCGCGGCCCCGATGGCCTACGTCCTCTGGCAGCGCCACCTGCGCTTCGATTCCGCGGACCCCGGCTGGCCGGACCGCGACCGCTTCGTGCTTTCGCCGGGCCACGGTTCCGCCATGCTCTACGCCCTGCTTCATCTCTACGGCTTCGATCTGCCGATCGAGGAACTCGAGCGGTTCCGGCAATGGGGCAGCCGGACGCCGGGCCACCCCGAACACGGCGTGACGCCCGGCGTCGAGGCGACCACGGGGCCGCTCGGTCAGGGCACCGCCGTCGCGGTCGGCATGGCGATCGCCGAACGCGCCCTGGCCGCCCGCACGACGGCCGACGGCCAGGAACTCGTCGACCATGCCACTTGGGCGCTGGTCGCGGACGGCGACCTGATGGAGGGGATCTCCTCCGAGGCGGGCTCCCTCGCGGGACACCTCGGTCTCGGCAAGCTGATCTTCCTCTACGACAGCAACGGGATCTCCCTCGACGGCCCGACGTCGGTGACCTTCACCGAGGATGTCGCCGCGCGGTATCGCGCGTACGGCTGGCATGTCGTCGAGGTCGCCGACGGCGATCACGACCTGCAGGCGATCGACGACGCGCTTTCCGAAGCCCGCCGGATGACCGAGCGACCGTCCCTCGTGATCGTGCACACGACCATCGGCTTCGGCTCGCCGCACAAGGCGGGCTCGCACGAGGCCCACGGCAGCCCTCTGGGAACCGAAGAGGCCGCCGCGACCAGGCGTGCGCTGGGACTCGACCCCGAACGTGCGTTCTTCGTTCCGGATCCGGCACGCACCCGGTTCGCCGAAGGCATCGCGCGGGGACGGGCGGCCCGGCAGGCCTGGGACGCTCTCGTCGACCGGCAACCCGGCCGACGAGAACGACTCGAGTCCGTGTTCGCGGGAGCCCTGCCGGTGGACTGGGACAGTGAGCTTCCACGGTGGGACGCCGGCCGGAAGGTCGCCACCCGCGCAGCCGGTGGCGAGGCGCTCGCCGCACTGGCCCGGCGCATCCCCTCGCTGATCGGCGGCGACGCCGATCTCGGCAGTTCCACGAAGACCAGGCTTCCCGGCGAGCCGGACTTCGACGGCCGCTCCGGACGAGGCCGGAATCTGCGTTTCGGTGTCCGTGAGCACGCGATGGGCGCGATCGCCAACGGCATGGCCTACCACGGAGGTCTCCATCCGTACACGGCCACCTTCCTCGCGTTTTCGGACTACATGCGGCCGCCGATCCGTCTCGCCGCACTCGACGGCCAGCACGTCGTGTTCGTCTTCACGCACGACTCGATCGGCGTCGGCGAGGACGGTCCGACCCACCAGCCCGTGGAACAGATCGCCGCGCTGCGGTCGATCCCCGGGCTGTCCGTGGTGCGGCCGGCCGACGCCAACGAGGCCGCCGAGGCCTGGCGCTGGGCACTCTCGGAGGCTCCCGGCCCGGTGGCCTTCGCGCTGACCCGCCAGGGCGTCCCGGTGCTCGAAGGAACGGCCGGACGCGCGAGGGACGGCCTCCGGTGCGGAGGCTACGTGCTGCTCGACGCAGGAGATGGGGCGCCGCAGGTCGTCCTCGTGGCGACCGGCTCGGAGGTGCATCTCGCCGCGTCCGCGGCACGCACGCTGGGCGCGAGCGGGATTCCGACGCGGGTCGTCTCGATGCCATGCCGCGAGACGTTCGAGGCCCAGCCCGCGGACTATCGCCGGGGGGTCCTGCCCGGGAAGCGGCGGTTCACCGTCGTGATCGAGGCCGGCGTCTCGCTCGGCTGGCACCGCTATCTCGTCCCGCGCGGCACGTTCCTCGGCGTGGAACGTTTCGGCCGCTCCGCACCCGGGAACCTCGTCTTCGAGCGCTACGGTCTGACCGCCGAGGCGATCGTCGCGGCCGTGCGAGCCGGCCTTGCCGAAGGAACGGGCTGAGCCGGCGGAACGGGGGCGTTGCGATGGAAGGTTTTCCGCTGACGGTTCCGATCGATGTCCGGTGGCGCGATCTCGACCCCTTCGATCACGTCAACAACGCCGTGTTCGTCACCTACCTCGAGTTCGCGCGGATCAGGGCCTGGCAGCGCTTCCTGCCCTACACGGGCGCCCGCGACGTGCCGTTCGTCATCGCCCGGATCGCGATCGACTATCGCCGGCCGGTGCGCCTGACCGACGACGTACGGGTCGGGCTTCGCGTCGGGCGCCTCGGACGCAGCAGTTTCACCTACGAGTACCGCGTCGAGGCGTCGGGCGAGCTGGCGGCCGAAGCGGAAACGGTCCAGGTGCTCGTCGACCACGCCACCGGGCGGACGATCCCGATTCCCGAGGACCTCCGGCGGGCGCTCGAGGAGATGCGTCCCGGCGGTCAGGACTGATCGCCCCCCGGGTCACCTGCAAGGTCCGGTCTCGTGCGCGCAAGCCACGCCAGAGCGCCGTCGAGATCGCTGAACGCTCCGTCGAGCTGGGCCTCGTAGGCCTCGTCGAGGATCCGGCCCATCGCGGGGCCCGGCGGGACTCCGCGCGCGAGCAGGTGCCGGCCCATCAGGATCGGCGCCGGCGCGGCGCGATCGGCCTCGACGCGACGCGCCACCTCGAGCATCTGCCGCATCTCCTCCGGCATGCCGGCGGGCAGAGGCGGCCGGCCGCTCGCATCCGCCTCGACCAGGCGGGCGAGCATCGGGATGGTCTCGTGTCCGTCCTGCTCGAGTTACCGCGCCAGCCTGCGCACGTGGCGCGCCGAACCGGTGAACCCGAGGTGGGCCAGGTGATGGCGGCTCAGGGCGATCACGCGGCGCGCGAGATGTCCCGGCGCACCGATCCGTCCGAGATGGCGCTCGATCGGTGCGAGCGCCTCGGTGTGTCCCGGTGAGCGGATCCGCCCGTCGGGATCGACCCGCGTCGTCTCCGGCTTGCCGAGATCGTGGCACAGGGCGGCGAGGACCAGCACCGCCCGGTCGTCTCCCTCGAGGCGGTCGCGCCCGGCGATCCGGGCTGCTGCGTCGACGACGAGCGCGGTGTGGGTCAGCACATCGCCTTCCGGATGCCACTGCGGGTCCTGGGGGCAGTCGGCGAGTCGCGCGAGTTCCGGGTAGATCTCGATCCAGCCGGTCTGCCGGAGCACGACCAGTCCCCTCGACGGGGCGAGCCCCCGGACGGCCCACTTGTACCACTCGGCCCAGATCCGCTCGACGGCCAGCGTGTCGGCCTCGGTGCGCAGGCCCCGACAGAGCCGGGCGGTCTCGAGGTCGAGCGCGAAGTCGAGGCGGGCGGCGAGCTGGAAGCCGCGGAGCACGCGGAGGGGATCTTCCGCAACACGCGGTCCGACATGGCGCAGCAGGCGGCGCTCGATGTCCTGCCGCCCGCCGAAGTAGTCGAAGAGCATGCCGCCGAGCGGATCGAAGAGCAGCGCGTTGCAGCGGAAGTCCCTCCGCTCGGCCGCCTCGCGCGGCGTCATCGAGGGATCCGGTTCGACGAGGAAGCCCCTGTGCCCGCGACCGGCCTTGCTTTCCCTGCGGGGAAGCCCGACGTCGAGATCGATGCCGCCCTCGAGCACGAGGTGGAACACGCCGAACGAGCGGCCGACCCGGTGGACGTCGCCGAAGCGGGCCAGCACCTGCTCCACGTCCCCGGGACCGAGCCGGTAGACCTCGAGATCGAAGTCCTTGTCCCGAACCCGCCCGAGCAGCGCGTCCCGGACCGCGCCTCCGACGACCATCGGAAGCCCCCCCGCGGCGGCGAGGGCGCGGACGACCGCCTGCACCGCCGCGGGCAGCGGCATGCTCCACGGGCTGCGCTCGTCCGCCGTCATCGACGCCTCCTGCGGGCGATCCTATCCCGGATCGGCCGAGGCACACCGGCCGCAGGTACCCCCTAGAATGCCGCGATGGCCAGGGGCTTCGACGAGATCCTGCGGGACGTGATCGCCGGTCTGCGGACGCTGGAAACGCTCCGCAACCGCGAGTTCCTGCACGAACTGCTGCTCGACCTGGTGGAACTGGAGCAGGCCTGGCGGCACCTCGACGAGCGGGCGGCCGCCCTCGCCCGGCGGGTGGCCGAACTCGAGGAGAAGACCGCCCTTGCCGGCCGGCTGGTCGAGGACGACGGTGCGCTCTGGCGCCCGGGCAACGAGGAGCCCGGGCCCTACTGCCTGCCGTGCTGGCGCAAGGACCGCAAGCTGATCCTGCTCTCCCCGGCACCCACCGGTGGGCAGCCGAGCTGTTCCCGCTGCCGGCACCGTCCCTGAACCGGGTCAGCCGTTGCCGACGCGCCGCCGCGGAACCTATATCTCGCCAGAGAAGAGACTTCTGCAACCGGGTCCCGGACCGGACGACGGACCGGGCCGCAGGCGAGGGACGTGATGACGCACACCGGCGGCGGCGTCGAGGAGCATCTGCGTCGAGTCCGCTCGCTCTACACGCTCGTCACCTCGATCGACCTCGTCGAACTCGAGAATCGCGACATCGCGACGATCCGCGACGAGTTCGTCCCCGCGGCGCGCAACGTGCTTCGCGCCGCGCTGGGCGTGTTCGACCGGCTGGCCCGCGACTTCGGCGAGGACGGGCCGGCCGGACCCGACCGTGCGCCGTCCCGCGACACGCACGCCCGGGAGATCGCCGACCTGTGCTTCATCGCCCGGATGGAACTCGCCCCGCGCGCCGCCGATCTCGAGCGCCAGTCGCAGAGCGACGACAAATGGGCGCTGCTTGCCTCGGCTTCGCACGCCTTCGGCTGCGTGATCAAGGCCGTGTTCGCCCTTGAACCGCGGCTGGCGAAACTGGCAGGCAGGCCGCTGGAGATCAACCGCCATCGCTCGACGGGCGACTCGGTCCGCGTTCGCCGCGTCTACCACAACCTCCACCGTCAGGTGATGCTCGACGGCACTCCGACTCCCGAGACGATCGATGTCAGGATGCAGCGCATCGCGGACGCACTCGAACGGCTGATCGTCTCGCCGGTCTACCCGCGCCTGCGGGGCTCCGACCGCTGCCAGATCCGGCGTCTCAAGGAGCGCCTCGACGGATGGCTCGCCGAAGAGGACGAGCGGTGTCCCGCGGTGGGGCTCGCGCTCTGGCGTGACCTCTCGGCGCTCTCGGCGATGTTCCTCGAGATCCGGCGCCGGCAGGAACTCGTCGACTATGACCTGCGGACGCTCTCCGGTCTCCGGCCCGTCGTCGAGGAACGTCCTTCCCAGGCGATCCCCGACGCGCCGATCGTCGCCACGCTGGCGAACGTCGTCGGCAGGGACCGCGAGATCGACGAACTTGTCGAGGATCCCTCCCGCTGGACCTGCGGCCGGCTGCTCGGCGTGCTCGACCGCGTCATCGCCGATCTCGAGGTCTCGCTGGAGACGACGACGGGGGTCGCGATCGGCTGAGTTCCTCCGCCGGGCGCCACCCGGCCACGGTGCGGCAGAAGCGGCGGGCCTCGTCCGGAAGCTCCGGATCGGCCAGCGCGCGGCGACAGGCGGCGGCCGACTCG